>JAEWJS010000087.1 GCA_023386495.1 Bacillota bacterium
CCATGCCCACCCAAGATTCAATTGTATCTATATTCTACCAATTCCCCAAAGACCGCACAAGTGTTCTTATGAATTGTAAGATTCTCAGGTATTTCGAGCACTTCTATGATTTTATTGCATCCCTTTCATATAACTCCACATCCACGAATCCCAATTCCAAATCCTACCCCACCAACGAAGCTATGACGAACAACAGGATGCTCAGGCCGAATGCAAAGAGCACTGCTTTTACTTTAGATGTATCCTCCGTGCCGAAGTATGAATTCACGGTATCGCTTCGCAATAAGAACAGGATGATCAGACTATTCCACACGATACGAACTCCGTATTTGACGTAGTTCATCATCACGTAATCAGCCGGGGCGCCGCCGTTGTCTATGCCCTGAAGGATCAGAAGAACGTTCGCATTGCGCGTTGCTGCATAGGCAAAGTAAAACACCGCTAGCCACCAGCCCCACTTTTTCCCGAACCATCCCCCAATGCCAGCCGCTACCCCAAGAAGGCCTAAGAACGCAAATGCCGTCTGAAGCAAGACAGCCGAAACGCCAAGTTCAGAAGAGGCATCGCTCAACATGGAGAATGTGCTTAGTTGAGTCACTAGAAGCATCAACCCGCCGATGACCAACAGAATGGAAATCAGCGTAATCGACATCGGTCGATCATAGGAATGCTCCATGGCATTGTGCTCGTATATATTGTTAGGCCGCATAAGTTAATTCCTCTCCGCATCTGAGTTATGAATGGTAGGACGTGTATACGCCCTTTCCTCCCCATCCTACCATATATAGGATATTTGCGTCAGTATGTAACCACCACGTTCGTAAAAATATGCCGATATACAAAAAGCCTGCACCACGCGATCATTCGCGCCATGCAGGCTCTTCAACGAAACTACTCCCTATTTCACAATTACCGTCGTATACGCCGGAAGCGTCAGACTCCCATCCTCGATATTCACGTTCTCGCGTGACGCGAATACGACCTGATCCCAGCCCTCATCCTCGCCAAGCGATACGCTAGCCTCTTCCGAAGACAGATTGTGCAGCACGAGCAGCCGCTCCGCTTCGTCCCCTTCACCCGTTCGCGTATAGGCCATGATGCGCGCGTCTTTCATCGCATAGGAATCTATGGCGCCGTCACGCAGCAACGGCTCTTCGCCGCGTACGCGTATCAGCTTGCGATAGTGGCTCAGCAGCGACTCCGGATCGCCTGTCTGCGACTCTATCGAGTATTCGCCGCCCTTGCTGTACTCCGATCGTTCCCAAGACGTCTGACCAGGCCCGCCAGCCGGGTCCGCGTACCATGCGAACGGCTCGCGGATGCGCTCATCCGGCTTCTTGCCGGCCATGCCGATCTCTTCGCCATAGTAGAGGAACGGCCTGCCAGGCATCGTAAGCAGCAGCGAGGCCGCCATCTTCGCCTTGTCGACATCGCCATCCAACTGCGACATGACGCGCGGCTGATCGTGATTCGCGAGGAAAGGCGCATCGATGAATGTGCCGCCCGACCTCTTCTCGTACAGCGCATGAATGCGCCCGAGCATCGAGGCCGCGCTGGAGCTCGTGCCGGACTTGGCCGCGGCCAGCAGCTGCTCCGCTAAGCTGAAGTTGAACCCCGAATCCAGCGCGTCGTTCAGGTACGGCGCGATGACGACCGGCGAATTGTCCCAGATCTCGCCTACGAGATACGGCACTTCGCCGCCCTCTGCTGTCAATCCGTCGCGGAATTCCTGCCACCATGCAACACTCTTCGCTTGCAGCGCCTTCTTATCCGCTGCTGATGCGGTCTGCAGGTCTTCATAGATATGCTTCGCCGCATCGAGCCGGAAGCCATCTGCGCCGGCCTCCAGCCAGTAGCGCCCGATCTTCACCATCTCCGCCCGGACTTCCGGGCTGTCGAAGTTCAGATCCGGCATCCCTTCCCAGAACCCGGCCAGATAATGCGAACCGCCGCGCGGATGCCACGCCCGGCCCCCGCTGGCTGCGCTTGCGCCTCCGGTATCCTGCCCTGTATCTTCGGCCCACAAGTACCAATCCCGATGTTCGCTGTCCTTGCCGGATGCCGAGTCCGTAAACCAAGGATGTTCGACGCTGGTATGATTGACGACAAGATCGATGATGACCTTCATGCCCCGTTCCGCTGCTTCAGCGGTCAATTCCTTGAAATCGTCCATCGTGCCGTACTCCGGGTTCACGCCGTAGTAATCCGTTACGTCATACCCGTGATAGCTCGGCGAAGGCTGGATCGGCATCAGCCACAGCCCGCTGACGCCAAGATCGCTATCCGTCTTCGGATCGCCGTCGTTCAGGTAATCCAGCTTCTCGATGACGCCGCGCAGATCGCCGATCCCGTCTCCGTCTGAATCATAGTAGGAACGGACGAAAATCTCATAATACACGTCCGACACTGCCGCACTGGCAGCATCACCCGACTTCGCATCGCCGCCGTTCGAGCATCCCGCAAGCAAGCCCGCACCCAATGTCGCAGCCAGCAGCACGCCGCCGCACTTCGTACGCAAGCTTTTTCGCCGGAGGCGGCCAGCGCTCCCCCTATGCTCCCAGCCCCTCAACCCTTCGTCGCTCCCGCCGTCAGTCCGTCGATCAGGAAGCGCTGCAGGAACATGAACAGTACGGCAACCGGGATGGCCGCCAGCACGGAACCCGCCGCGAACAGCGTGAACTCGGTGCTCTGATAATTGTCGACGAGGTCGAACAGGCCGACGGCCAGCGTCCACTGCTCACGCGAGCGCAGGACGAGTCGCGCGAAGATGAAGTCTACCCAAGCACCGGTGAATGTCGTCAGTGACACGTACGTGATAATCGGACGCGACAGCGGCAGCATGATGCGCCAGAATACGGTCCAATGACTCGCGCCGTCGATGCGCGCCGACTCCTCCAGGGCACGCGGGATTGTATCGAAGTACCCCTTCGCCACGAACATGCCGAGCGCCGAACCTGCCGCATATACGAGCACGAGCGCCCACTTGCTGTCGAGCAGATTCATCTGCAGCAGCATGATATAGATCGCGATCATGCTCATGAAACCGGGGAACATGCCGAGCACGAGTACGGTCGACATGATCGCGCGGCGCCCCGCGAACCGGAAGCGCGAGATCGCGTAGGCCGTCAGCAATTGGATCAGCGTGCCGAGCACCATGCTGACCACGGCGATCTGCAGCGTGTTCCAGAACCATCTCACGTATAGAATTTGCTTACCCGTAATCGCGCCGGACACGAACAAGTCGCGGTAATGGTCGAGCGTCAGCTCGCGCGGAATGAAGTATTCGCTGAACAACGAGTCGCCCACGCGGAAGGAGGAGAGAATCGTCCACAAGGCCGGATAGATGCAAGCGATCGCGATCAATGTCAACAGCACGTAGCTGAAGAAAAGCTTGATGCGTGACGTCTTCATTGGATCATGTCCTCCTCTTTGTACGACTTGGTGCGGCTATAGCTCCAGATGGAGAGCGATGCGATGATGATGAAGATAATGATGCCGACGGCCGAAGCGATGTTATACCGGCTATTGTCGAGCGTCAGCTTATAGAGCCACGTGACGAGCAGGTCTGTCGAGCCGGCCATGTTGTAATCCAGCGTCTTCGGATCGCCCTTCGTCAGGAGGAAAATCACGTTGAAATTGTTAATGTTGCCGGCGAATTGCATGATGAGCAGCGGCGCGGTGGCGAACAGTACATAAGGCATCGTGATGTTCTTGAACTTGACGAACCCCGAAGCGCCGTCCACGTCCGCAGCCTCGTACAGATCCTTCGGGATGGCCGTCAGAATGCCCATAACCAGAATCATCGATACCGGGATGCCGATCCACATGTTGACCAGGATCAGCGACACCTTCGCCCAGAACGGATCGCTCAGCCAAGGCAGCCCCTCGAGCCCGAAATACCGGAAATACTGGTTGATCGGTCCGAACTTGTCGCTAAGCAGATTGCGCATGACGAGCAGCGAGATGAATTGCGGAATCGCATAGGGGATGATGAAGATCGTCCGCCACATGCCCTTGAACTTAATGCCCTTCTGGTGGATGAGCAGCGCGACGAGAATGCCGCCGAAGTAGCAAGTCACCGTCGACAGAATCGCCCAGATCACCGTCCAGGTAAGTACCCCGAAGAACGTGCCGCTCCAAGCCTTCAGGAAGAGCAGATCGCCGAACGTTTTGAACCCGACCCAGTCCACGAGATTCTTCGGCGGAATGTGATCCGGCGCCGAGTAGTTGGTGAATGCCATCAGGACCATGAAGATGATCGGCAGAATCGTGAAGAACAGGACGCCGACAATCGGCACCGACAGCATCACCCAAGGGAAGCCTTTGTCCTGCATGTAGCGAATCGAGCCCCTGAACGAAGGCGGCGTACCGCCTGCATCGCGGAGCTTGCCGTTCCGGTAGGCGTCACGCACGTTCATGACATACAGTGCGGCATACAGAAGGGTCATGATGAGCGCAATCAGCCCGTAGATCATCATGAAGATGGAGTGATCCCCGGCTACGTTCACGTAGCGACGGCCTTCCTTCACGAGGCGCGTCGGTTCATCGCCCAGGGAGATTAGCCCCGCGATATCCGTGAACAATACCGTAATGAGCGCCGTCAAGCCTGCGGCATGGATCAGCAGGTAGAAGACGGCTTTGATGTATTGCTTGTTGTAGATCTGCCCTAGTCCCATGCTGAGTACGGATAACCAGGCAGCCGTTGACGCATGTTTGCGCACGTCATGATCCTCCTCTATGGTTCATACTGGTGCTTATTGTTAACCGTTATTCGCTTGGCCACTCTCCGTGCCGCCAATCCACCCGCCGGGTTCGAGCCGGCGGGTGGAGGGAAGCTGCACGTTATGCGATTATCCGATTCAATTACTGGGTCCCCATGTTCGCCTTCATCTTCGCGACCATGTCATCGAGCGCGACTTGCGGATCGACCTTGTCGTTCCACATCGCTGCGAGCGTTGCGTCGACCGTGTTCCAGTACTGCACCATCTCCGGAATCGCAGGCATCGGCACGGAATTCTCGAATTGCTTCAGGAAGCCTGCCGCGATCGGATCGTTCGCGATACGCTCGTCAGCTGCCGCGTTCTTGTCAGCCGGCAGGTTGCCGGACAATTCGTAGTTCTTAAGCTGCCATTCGGCAGAGGTGATGAAGTGCGCGAACAGCTTCGCTGCGTCCGGATATGGCGTGAACGCGTTGACGTAGTACGCCTTAATGCCGGAGAACGGCTTCATCGGCTGGCCGTTCGGCAGCGTCGGGAACGGCGCAACGCCCAGGTTCGTTATCTTCTCCTTCAGCGAGCCCGTGTCCCATGGACCGCTGACGTTCATGGCAAGCTTGCCTTCCTCGAACAAGCTCTTCTTAATGTCGCCCGTAATGTCGGACGTCTTGAGCGGCAGCACGGTGTCACGCAGGCTCTGGTAGAACTTGCCGGCTTCGACCGCTTCCGGCGTGTTCATGCCGATATCGTTCTTGTCGGTGCCGTTCGAGCCGAACACGTAAGCGCCGTAGCCGCCGAAGAAGCCGTAGCTCCAGTACCCGTTGCCGAGTTCCCACATGTACGCCCATTTATTGTTTTTCGGATCGTTGTACGTTGCCGCGAATTCCTTCACGCCGTCCCATGTAGCAGGCACTTCTTGAATCAAGTCTTTGTTATAGAATACCGCGATCGTCTCGACCGACTTCGGGAAGCCGTACAGCATGCCGTCAACCGTGATCGCTTGCGTAGCCGTCTCGTAAGAATTGTCCATCGTCTCTGCCTCGAACAGGTCGTTCGGCAGGATCAGACCGGCCGATACAGCACTGCCTGTGCGGTCGTGTACGGCTGCGAACACGTCGCCGCCTACGCCTGCAGGTCCGTCCGTCGTCATGCGTTCTACGGATTTGTCTGCTCCGACTTCCACGAACTCGACCGGAACGCCGTACTTCTCGGTGAATGCCGCTCCCGCTTCCTCTACAAAAGCCTTCTGGTCGCCGCTATCCCATACGATTAGCTTCGCGCCGTCTTCAGGGACGATTTCCTCTTCTTCAGCTGTCGCATTGCCGCCATTGTTCGTTGTGTTCTCCGCAGGGGGATTGTTAGCTGCCCCGCTGCCGGCGTTGCCGTTGTTCGCGTTGTTTCCGCCGCATGCCGCCAGCGTGAAAGTCAGGGCCACAGTAAGCAGCAAAGTCGATGCTTTTTTCATGTTCATCAGATTCGTAACCACCCTTTTTGTCGTATTAGCGAGCATCTTCCCAGGGACGTTTCGTTTGGGTTTGGAGTTGTGCAAACGTTTGTCCTATGTTGGTTGAAAAAATCGGCTTCCTCTAGCATTATTGACATAAATGACGCAATTTCATGCACAAAAAAGGCACAACCTCGTGGATAATCACCAATCCGAGGTTGTACCTTCTCAGGTAACATTGCCTTCAATTTGTCAAAGACGCTGGCGGGCTGCCGACTGTCTCGCTTGCTTGCTCTCATCATAAGCCATTCATAAAAGCGTTTGCAATAGCCGATATCGTGCAAATTCCGTGAAATTCCCAAGTTAAAGGAGTCCATGATTGGATTAACGCTTGATAACTGGGTAATACTCTTAATATCGCCCGATTGTGATAACCATCATGTCACTATTTACGAACGCCTATCCGATGCGGTATGATAGGCGTTACGGAGTGTGCAAACGATTGCCCGTAATGGGAGGCACTATGGGAGTAACCATTAAAGACGTAGCAAGACTGGCTGGCGTCTCCCCCTCGACGGTGTCACGCGTCATCGCGGGCAATAGTCGAATCAGCCAACAGACGGCAAGCCGCGTTCGCGAGGTCATGGACGAACTCGGTTATTATCCGAATCAGATGGCGCAAGGTCTCGTCAGCCGGACCAGTTCCACGCTAGGCATCGTCTTGCCTCGCCCCGCAGACGAGCTGTTCCTGAATTCATTCTTTCCCGAATTGATTCGGGGTATTACGACGCGCGCTTCGCGCTCGGGCTACGACGTGCTGCTGACGTCCGGCGCAAGCGAGCAAGAAGAGCTTGCCGCAATGCGCAGACTGACGCGCGGCGGACGCGTCGACGGGATCGTGTTGCTGCGGTCGCGCGACAGCGACCCCGTGATCGATCTGCTGCAGGGGAGCGGATTCCCCCACGTGCTCATCGGACGCAGCGAAGCGCACCCGGATACGCTGTCTGTCGACACCGATAACGTACAGGCAGGTTATGACGTGACACGCCATCTCGTCACGCAAGGCCATCGCCGCATCGGCTTCGTCAGCGGTCCGCATGCGCTCTCGGTCTCGCGCGACCGATTGACCGGCTATCGCAAAGCCATGGAAGAATTCGGCTTATCGATTCGGCCAGACTGGATCGTCGAAGGCGAGTTCCTGCAAGAGAGCGGATATCGGGCCATGTCGTTCATCGCCAGCATTCCCGAACGGCCGACTGCACTGATCGTCATTGACGATATCGTCGCCCTCGGCGTGATGCGCGGACTGACGGAGCTCGGCTACACGGTGCCCGGCGACTTCTCGCTCGTTAGCTTCAATAACACCGGCTTCTCGGAACTCGTCACGCCGCCGATCACGAGCGTGGATATCGGCATCTACCAGCTCGGCTACACGGCTGCCCACTTGCTGATCTACACGCTGCAGGAAGAACATCTGCCGCAGCGCCGGTTGATCATTCCGCATCGACTCATGGTGCGAGAATCATCTGCAAGAATAAGCGATGCCGTAATGGAATAGCAGGACAATACACAGCCCGCCGAGC
>JAEWJS010000121.1 GCA_023386495.1 Bacillota bacterium
TGGCTGTCCCGTCGCAAAATCCGGGAGCAGCCTTACCTATTAATTATTAGGCATACCGAAGATGCAGCAATTCCCCTTAGGATTCTCCTGAGGAAGATGGAATATCAACTGAAGTCGAAGACAGTCCGCAAGGGCTACACAGAGCTGACGGTCGAGATGCGCCTCCGCGACGACAATACCTCCTTCGTCACGGAAATCTCCGCGATCGACGGCGTCGAGGACGTCTCGCTAATCAATTACTCCGGCGATTACGCGCAATAAGCCATTAGTCTTCGAGCGTGACGATCTGAATGCTGCGCGTCTACCCTTCCCATTGACCATGGCGCCGAGTGCCTCCGTAAAGATTCGGTTCGGCACGTACACACCTTCCTCTCGCTCAATGACCTGCGGTCATTGAGCGAGAGTATATGATCCCTCCGGGATTTGCGTGTCGCTGACTCCCGATTGCATCAATGTCGGGAGACGCACGGCCAATATCGTCTGCCGATGGCACGACACATCACAGTGTTATAAATTCTTTCTCTAATAACAGATGCAAGTACGCACTTCTGCATTGTCCACTCTATGTAAGATACCTTTCTGCCCTTTAATCTTTACGCCCCCAGCATTCAACGTCTACTTAGCCACCCCAGCAATGTGCGCTTAGAGGCCCTCGGCTCGGCGGCAACTGCATACCGGTCCGGGTAATTCGTGCAAATCTGCAGCGTGCCGCTCATCGCGCCAAGCTGGCGCATGCGCTTCTGGTCGTTCACGGTCCATGCCATGACCGTAAGACCGGCATTCTCGAACGTCTTCACCAGTTCGCTGTTCAAGTGCTTATGCCCGATGGACAAGAAACTCGCTCCCAGCTGACGCAGCCCTTGCACGAGTCCAGGCGGCGCCGCATCGATGATCAGTCCGATCTGCTGCTCCGGCGCAATCTCGCGCACTCTACGAAGCGCGAGCGGATCGAAGGAAGTGATCACCGTCTGCTCTTGCAGCCCACGCTTACGCAGCGCATCGACGACAGCTTGTTCCATTCCCGGATACCGCCCGCCGTATGTCTTCAGTTCGACGTTCAGCTTCGCCTTGCCGGCTGTCAGCTCCAGCACCTGCTCCAAGAGCGGGATCGTCTCCCCTCGGTATGCAGAGGAGAACCACGAGCCGGCGTCCATCCGATTCAACTCGGCGGCCGTATAATCCGCCACTCTTCCCTTGCGGCCTGTCGTGCGGCGAAGCGTGTCATCGTGGATGACGACAGGAATGCCGTCGCTCGACAATTGGACATCCAGCTCGATTCCCGTTACGAACGGGAACCCGAGCGCTTCGCGCATCGCTGCGAGCGTATTCTCCGGCGCGAGGCCCGATGCTCCCCGATGCGCAATGCATGGATTGATCACTCGTTCACCTTCTTCTCCTCTGAGCTTGCCGACGTAATATAACCTTGATCGTCGATAACGGCTCCCATCGAGATGCTCTCTACCCAATCAAGCAGCCGCTTCGCTTCTTCGCCCTCGATCGGCGCCGGCTGCGAGGCTTGCTTCACCCGCATCGGATGAAGCTGCAGCTTGCATTCGCCTTCGCGGCTGCATACGGCATCCAGCACGCCAGTGTCCTTGGTTCTCTCCGTGGCGGTCATGTTGAAGATGAAGTTGCCTAGGCTGTACGCGATCCATTTGCCCTTGTACTGCTCGAACCCTTGCAGGACATGCGGGTGAGCGCCGACGACCAGATCTGCGCCTGCATCGATATAATCCCTCGCCAATTGCTTCTCGTACGCGCGCGGATAGTCGCTCTTCTCCTCGCCCCAGTGCGCGTACACGACGATCAGGTCATGCTTGTCGCGCGCTGCCGCGATCTCCGCCTTAGCCCGAGTCGAATCGTAAGTCTCGGCTACGCCCGGCTTATTGACGCCAGCTTTCCATGAGACCTCCGGCACGACGCGGCTGAGTCCGAAATACGCGACTGAGAAGCCTTGGGCCTCCAATACGACCGGGCGGAACGCTGCGTCCGCATCCTTGCCGGCTCCCATATTCGGAATCCCCGCTTCATCCAGATGGGCGATCGTGTCGAGCAGCCCTTCCACGCCTTGGTCCATCGAATGGTTGTTGGCAAGGCTGACGACGTCGAAGCCTGCATCCTTAAGCGAAGGCAGCAGACTCGGGCTCCCCTTGAACACGTATTGCTTATCTTCCGCAGGGACACCGCGCGTCGTAATCGGATTCTCCAGGTTGCCCGCCAGCAGATCCGGCTCTTGCAAGAACGGCAGCGCCTTCTCGTAAGGATATGCCATGCCGTTCTTGTTCATGAGCGCTTCGACCGAGGCCGCCAATAGAATATCGCCGACGAATGCCAATCGGATCTCGTCCGCAGGCGCAGGTTCCGGTTCCGGCTGCTCCGCTGCCGCTCCGTCCGTCGTCGCGCCTGCCCCTCCGGCATTGTCTTCCGTGGAACCATCCTGCGGCGCCGGAGCATTCTGCTCGCCGGTCCCTTGATCCATTCCGTCGCTGCCGTTAGCCGCTTGCTCGTCACCTGCCCCATTCGCGTGCTGCTTCGGCGCTGGCGCATCGCTCACATGCCCGCCTCCGAACGGCCAATAGGAAGAGGCGTACAGCGTGCCGGCCAGGATGAGAATGAGTGCGAGGAGGATGCCGTTTATGATCATCAGCTTCTTCAGCCGCCGCTTCTTGCGCTGCCGTTCATGATTGCGTGAATCCGATCGAGACATGTACATTGCCTATGATTCTCCTTCTATGCGTGCTCGTACTCTTGCTTCACCCATTATAGCAGGTATTGGAATGCCGCGAATACCATTATGAGCGTTAATTAAGAAGCCTAGGCATTCAATCTGCCCAGGCTTCTGCTACCTCTATGGATCCTACAGCGCTTCGCGCAAAAACCTCCCGGTATGCGACGCGGCGACGTCCGCAACGGCTTCCGGCGTGCCCGCGGACACGACCTCTCCACCGCCCGCTCCCCCTTCAGGTCCGATGTCGACGATCCAATCGCATTCCCGGATGACATCCAGGTTATGCTCGACCACGATAACCGTATTGCCGGCATCGACGAGCTTATTCAGCAGCACGAGCAGTTGGCGGGTATCGCGGGGATGAAGGCCCGTCGACGGCTCGTCCAGCAAGTAGAGCATGTGCTGCTTCGACTTGCCGCTCAGCTCCTTCGCCAGCCGAATCCGCTGTCCTTCACCGCCGGACAGCGTCACGATCGACTGCCCCCAGTGCAGGTAACCGAGCCCGACCTCATGGAGCAAGCCGATCTGCGCGTCCATCTTGCTATTGCCCGACAAGATCGGCAGACTCTCCTGTACCGTCAAGTCGAGCAGCTCTGAGATCGACAGCCCCTTGTAACGAACCTGCAGCACTTCCTCTTTGAACCGGTGCCCTCGGCATACCGGGCAGCGCACTTCTAGCCCGGGCATGAAGAACATATCCATCGGTACGACGCCAAGCCCTTGGCAATGCTCGCACCTGCCCCCAGGCGTATTGAAGGAGAAATGCTTCGCAGTAAGACCAGCAGCACATGCGTCAGGCAGCCCTGCATACAGGTTCCGGATCGCGGTGTACACATCCGTGTACGTCGCCACATTGGAGCGGCTCATCCGGCCGATCGGCGATTGATCGACCGTCACGATCGAATCGATCGCGCCATAGCCCGCAATGCTCCCGCAGCCGCCGCGCTTCTGCTCATCCGTGCCGCCGGCCGCGACGAGATCGAACAACAGCGTCGACTTGCCGGAACCGGACACGCCCGTGACCGCAATCAAGCAGCCGAGCGGGAACGAGACGTCGATATGCTTCAGATTCCGTTCGTAAGCATCCCGCACATGCAAGCGATGCCCGTTCCCCGCCCTTCTCGTGCGGACCGCTCCCCGCCGCGACTCTTCTTCCAGCAGGTACGCGCCTGTCACCGATTCTGCCTGCCCCATCAACGCTTGTAGCGTACCCTCGCCGACGACGCGCCCCCCGAAGCTGCCCGCGCCAGGCCCCATATCGATCACATGGTCGGCAGCGCGCATCATCTCGACATCATGTTCGATAACCAGCACCGTATTGCCCAGGTCGCGAAGCTGTTTCAACACGTGGATCAGACCTGCCGTGTCGCGCGGATGGAGCCCCGCGGTCGGTTCATCGAGAATGTACAGCACCCCGGTCAAGCCCGAGCCGATGACAGAAGCAAGCCTCAGTCGCTGCGCCTCGCCTCCAGAGAGCGTAACCGACTGGCGGTTCAGCGACAGGTAACCCAGCCCGACATCGACGATGCGCTTCATCCTGACGGTGAGGTCATGCAGCATCGATCCGATCAACTCCCGGTCATCGACAGGCAGCTCTGCCATGAGCCGGTCTAGCCAGCTATGCGCGTCCTCCAGCGCCCAATCGGCGATTTCGGCAATCGATGCGCCGCCGACCGTCACATCGCGAATCGCTGCCTTCAGCTTGGCGCCGTTGCACGACGTACAGACATGCTCACGGAACAGCGCCGCCTCGCCGGACTCGCCTCCTTTTTCCTTATAACGCCGCCTGATTCCCGTAATGACGCCTTCGAACTTCCCGGCCGTTACCGACTTAGGAGGCTTCGCGTCCGGATAATGCCGCATGAATGCTTCGCTCTCTGCCCCGTAATACAGCAGATCGCGCTGCGCTTGTCCGTAATCTCGCAGCGGCAGGTTCGGATCGAACTCGAACCCGTAGTGTTTGCCGGCCGCCTGCAGGATCGCGGCATTGTATTGGTTGATCACGTCATACCAGAATGTGACGCAGCCGCCCAGCAGGCTTCGCTCTTGATTGAACACCGCGTCCAGGTCGAGCGTGACGGTGTGACCGAGCCCGCTGCAAGTCTCGCAAGCCCCTTCGGGCGTATTGTAGGAGTAATGCCTGCGGGTCCAGCGTTCCAGCTCCGATGAGCATTGCGGGCAGCGAATCTTGCCCGCATCACCCTCTGCATCGTCGTCTGCCGCCGCGTCCGGACCAGGCACGAACCGCATGTCGCACGCGGGGCAGCCTCGCTCGCCAAGCTTCTCGTAGATGACGCGCAAGTACGTATGGATATCCGTCACGGTACCGACTGTCGACCGCGGGTTCCGGTTCGTCACGTGCTGGCCGACGCTGATCGACGGTGACAGGCCGACGATCGCATCGACCTTCGGCTTCGCTAGAGCGTCCGCCGTCATCCCCATCGACTCCATATACTGACGCTGGCATTCACGCTGGAGCGTATCCATCGCAAGCGTCGACTTGCCGGACCCGGACGGTCCGGTCAAGACGACCAGCTTGTGCTTCGGGATACGAAGCGTCACATTCTTCAGATTGTTCTCCCTGGCGCCTCGAATCTCGATATAATCCTTCACGCGATACAGCCCCCTCAGTCAATTGTTGTGGGTGAACTTCTATTGTTTCGCTTTGTTCATGTATGATCGCCAAGCCAGCGGCGCGAACACCAGCATGATCGCCGTCATTCCCGCAAGCGAGATCAGAATGTCCTGCGCGGTACCCGTGCCGTGCATGACCCCGCGGGCAGCTGCCGATGCGAAGCTGACAGGGTTGTATGCGACGATCTTGCCGAGCCATGCCGGCATGGTCGACGTATCCGCGAACACGTTGCTCGTGAACAGCAGCGGATACAGCACGACATACGTCATGCTCGTGATCGACTCCGCCTTCTTCGCGATGACGCCGATCCATGCGAATATCCGGCTGATGCAGAAGGCGTAGTAGATGACCAGCAGCATGCCTGCCGCAGCACCCGCGATTCCGGCATCAGGTCGGAAGCCGAGCAGCATGCCGATCGTGATCGTCGTAAGCAATGCGGCCGCATACGACATCAAGTTCACAAGCATCGTGCCGACGATTGCCGCCGGCTGCCAGAACGGCAGCGTGCGGAACCGGTTGAACACGCCGCGGTCGATGTCGTTTTTGATCGCGATCCCGATGTAGACCGTCATGCTCGTCACCGTATAGACCAGCATGCCCGGCAGCAGGAATTGCAGATAGCTGCCCGTCGATCCGGAGATCGCGCCGCCGAACATGTACGTGAAGATCAAGAGGAAGATCACGGGGAAAATCACGACGTCGATCGCCATATACGGGAGCATGTTCATGGTTCGCTTCATCGCGCGCCAAGTGAATGTCGATACGGCATGCAGCGCATGCGGGCGCTTAGGCCGTTCTGCGGCACCTGCAATAATCCGTTGCAAGCTGACAGCGTTCTCGCTCATGAGGCACTCTCCTCCTTCGTGATTTCCGCAGGGCGGCCGGTCAGCGCGAGGAATACCTCATCGAGACTCGGCTGACCGAGCGAGAATTGCATCGGCGTAAGACCCTTGCGGGACAATTCGGCTAATGCCTGCGAAGCGAGCATCGGGTCGTTTGTCTGGATGGTTAATGCCGCAGCATCGTCGTGGAGGCGAGGCGGCGTGCCGAAAATTCGCTGCAGCAGCTCGGCTCCCGCACTGCGCTGCTCGGGCAAGACGAATCGGATGTGAACCGTGCCGGAGCCGACGGAGGACTTCAATTCCCCTCCCGTACCTTCCGCGATCACGGTGCCGCCGTCTATGACGGCTAGACGGTCAGCCAATTGATCCGCCTCCTCTAGATATTGCGTCGTCAGCAGCACGGTAGTGCCGCTCTTCACCAGCGACCGCACGATCTCCCATACGCCGTTCCGGCTTCGCGGATCGAGTCCGGTCGTCGGTTCGTCGAGGAACAGCAGATCCGGCTTCACGATCATAGTCGCTGCGATATCCAGCCTCCTGCGCATTCCGCCGGAATATTGGCCTGCAGGCCGGGCAGCTGCCTCAGTCAGCTCCAATGCCTGGAGCAGCTCATCGGCTCTAATCGCAGCTGCACGTGCCCCATACCCGATCAATCGGCCGAACAGTACCAGATTGTCGCGGCCGCTAAGCTCTTCGTCCACTGCGGCGAACTGTCCCGTCAGTCCGACGCAGGCACGGACAGCAGCAGCGTCGCGCACGACGTCAAGTCCGAAGATTCGGGCAGTGCCTCCGTCAGGGCGCAGCAGCGTGGATAAGATGCTCACCAGCGTTGTCTTGCCTGCTCCGTTAGGGCCCAGGATCGCATAGACGGACCCTGCGGGCACCTGCAGGTCGATGCCCTGCAGAACGTTTACGCTTCCGAACGATTTGCGCAGTCCTCGCACTTCGATTGCATGCTCGATACTTGGCATAATTCCTCCTTGTTCTGAACGTGGATGAACTTCTCTGCAACAGTATAACGTTCGATCACTGACAACTATTTGTCAGCATTCCAACCTCCTTGATTTTCGAGATACCTTAATGTTATAACATTGATGCAGATACTAAGGTTTGTGATAAAATAATGAGGTTCTTGCAAGGTTCGGATCGTTCAAAGGTTAGAAGGGTGGTTGAAGGTTGCTACTCGAAGGAGTGAGAGGAAAGACTGGAGGTGTACGATAGAATGATTCGACCGATCGACATCGCCAAGCGTCTGCAGATCAGCACGAGCGCGCTTCGGAATTACGAGGAATTCGGCATTGTTCCGCCCGTTCAGCGAGGCGACAACGGCTATCGGCTCTACACCGAAGTTCATGTCGCATATTTCGAATGCATCTGCGCCATGAGTCCTGGCTTCGGTATGGGCACCACGTCCGACGTGATGCGGCTGCTCATTCGCGGGGAGATCGATGATGCGCTATGGCAGGTGAATGATGCCATGGCCGCGCTTCAGCATGAGAAAGCGATGGCCGAGCAGACGATTCGCGTACTCGATACGAAGGAGCTAGAGAACCTGGATGCGCGGGGTCGCCGCAAGTGGATGACGATCGGCGAGGTGTCGAAGGAGACCGGCCTGCCGCCTTCGGCTATTCGGCATTGGGAGAAGATGGGGTTAATCGAGGTTTCGCGCAGCGACGAGAACGGCTACCGAACATTCAGCCCGACGCAGATTCGCCAGATTCTCATTATCGGAACGCTGCGCAGAGCCGTCTGGTCGCTCGATGTGATTAAGCGGGTTATCTCCGAGCTGGATCACAACAATCTCGAGCAGGCCAGACAGGTCGCAAGAGATTCGCTGCAATTCATGCATCATATCAACCGCCGCAGAATGCGGGGCATACACTACCTCCATGCGCTTATCGCGCGAATCGAGTCTCAGCCAGCACCGCCAGCGGGTATAGAATGATCAAGCTAAGCGAGACGAAGATCGACTGCTCGAACCGCGCTCGGAACCGCTCGATCGACCACTCGCCTTCGCCGATGATCCAGTAGGCTACCGGATTCGAGATGCCGATTCCGTCGTTCGCTTCCGGTATCATGCCCTGCGTCACGTTCTGGGCCAGGCAGACTAGCGCAACCAGCGAGAGCGCGGCTGCCATTGCGATTCCTTTCGAGAAGGGACGCGGCACGCCTGCTTTGTAGAAAATGATCATCGTGATTGCTACAATTAGGACAGCTACCGTGAGAAAGAGCATACCCTTACCTCCTTCGTAATTGTAAACGCATACATAAGTGATTGGCTGCTGACCTTGTTGATATTGCGACCAGTACTTTGAGTTGGGATAGGAGTGTACGATGCGGCATTAGCACAAGGTCGGCGATCGGCACACTGTCGGCGTTGGCTGGTTAGTTGCGCTAGCATTGGGTTGGTGACTGAATGATCGGACTGGCGTCGGTGAATGGTAGTGCTAGCGTCAGGTTGGTGGCGGACCGATAGTCGGGTTGGCTCAGGGTTGGCGGTTGGCACGATGTTTGCATAGGCACGATGTGTATGCGTCGGATCGATGTTGGTGGCATCGGCACGCTGTAATAGTTCGACTCATGATTCTAACGGACCGATATGACCTTATTGGGACCATATCTAATATTCCGTGAATCTAACGGACTGTGGAGACGTTATTGGCATGAATCGCGCCGAAATGGTACTGTTTTTAAACAATAAGAGCTCTAGCGTCCGTTAGATTATGAAAAGCTTCGATTGGGGCTCAATAGCGTCGCTGTGGTCCGTTAGAAATCATGCGTGCCCTAAACAATTCACGTGCAGTCCGTCAGTATGCCAAATAACACGCGGTAAGTTGTTTAGCCTAATTGCAGATGCATCACACGAGACACACCAGCCATCACCATCACCAGCAGACTGCACCCGCTCCTCCGTCATCCCGACCGCCTGCTCGGCCACCACCTTGCCCAGCCAACTCCACCGACCGCTTGCTAACCAACGCCTTACCATTCCACTCCCCACGCGCCTGCTCACCCCTCACCATTACCTGCAATTCCCCAGACGCGCGCCTGCTCAACCCTCATCATAACCTGCCATTCCCCAGACGCGTGCCTGTCAACCATTCGCCTTGCCCGGCCGATTCCATCAACGCCTGCTTACCCATCTCCTTGCCCTTACCCTTGCCCCGCCAGCACCTCGAGTGCCTGCTTAGCCACTGCCTTGCCTTGCCGGATGCAGTCCGGCAGACCGATGCCGTCGATCGCGTTGCCGATCACATACACGCCAGGCAGCTGCTCAGCCAGCTCCGCTTGCATCGCTTGGATGGCCTCGACATGGCCGACCGGATACTGCGGCATCGAACGCCGCAGCCGCGTGATCTCAGTGAACAATGGCTTCACATCGGCCCGAATGCCGAGAATATCGCGGATATCCTGCAGCACGGCGGCGGCTAGCTGATCATCCGGCAATTCCACGCTAGCTTCATCGTTGGCGCGTCCTACATAACACCGCAGCAGCACTTTATCCTTCGGTGCCGTATGCAGCCACTTGGACGATGTCCAGGTGCACGCCGTGATGTGCCTGCCCTCCGTACGCGGCACCAGGAAGCCTGAGCCGGCAAAGTCGAGGCCGAAAGTCGCCTTGTCGAACGCAAGCACGACATTCGCCACGGATACATAGTCGATATTGCGCAGCGCCGACACATCGACATGCGCATCGAGCAGCGGCGCCGCCGCAAAGGCCGGCGTGCTCACGATGACGGCATCGGCCGCCAGCGTCTCGCCGTTATCGAGTTCGACTGCATAACGCCGACCTCCTGCACCCGCAACTTCACCCGCCGTGCCCGCTTCCGCTTTTCGAACCGCGACCGCGCAGCAGCCCATTCGCACGTCGCAGCCCGCGACAGCGCCCTCGAGTGCCTCGACCATCGTCGCCAGCCCTCTCCGGAACGTCAAGAACGTCGCGCCGCGAAACCGCGGATCCACAGGCGTCCCGCCGCCGGCAGCGCCCTTCTTCACGCTCATCCGCATGCCGCGAATCAAGCTGCCGTGCCGCCGCTCCGACTCCCGGAACTGCGGGAATGTCGCGCGCAGGCTGAGCTTGTTCAATTCGCCCGCATAGATGCCGGCGAGCAGCGGCTCGGCCACCCGCTCGACGACCTCGGTCCCCATTCGCCGTTCGAGGAACGAGCCGATCGACTCGTCCTGCGTTCCCTTGCGGGCAGGCAGGACGAAGTCTAGCGCGGCACGCAGCTTGGCCATCGGCGACAGCAGCCCGGTCGTCGCGAACGGCATCACCTCCGTCGGCACGCCTAGCACCAGTCCCTGCGGCATCGGGTACAGCTTATTGCGATGCACGATGTAGGCAACCTTCCCCGATGGATTGATCTTGGTCAGCTCGCCGGCGATTCCCAGATCGTCGGCCAGATCGATGAGCGCCTGTTTGCGCGTGAGGAACGAATCCGGCCCTTTCTCGATGACGAAGCCGTCCGTCCGCAGCGTCTCGATTTTGCCGCCCAGCCGTTCCGTCTTCTCGACGATCGTCACCTCCGCCTTGATGCCGCGCCCCGCCGCCATTCGCCGCAAATAAAAAGCGGAGCTCAGCCCGCTGATGCCCCCGCCAATAATTACGATTCGCATGTCTCGCTCATGATCCGTCGCCATGATCGTCAACCTCTCTCTTCTGTGCGCTTACTCCCTACAACCCGTTCTCCACAGCCGCTGCAACAGATTCCGCCAGCGTCTCCATATAGAACGGATCCGTGTTCAACATCTCGATTCGCTCCAGTTGCATATCCAGCTTCGCGGCGAAAGCCTTCGCCTCGATATCCAGATCGTACAGCACCTCTAGATGATCGGAGACGAAGCCGATCGGCGCGGACAGCACCCGCTGCACGCCTTCCGTCTGCAGACGCTCCATCGTCTCGAGAATATCCGGTCCGAGCCAAGGCTCGCGCGTACGTCCGGCACTCTGCCACGTGAATTCCCAATTCGTGACGCCCGATGCTTCCGCTACGGCTGCCGACGTCGCCATCAGCTGCTTCACGTACGGGTCGCCCATCTCCAGAATCCGTTCCGGCAGGCTATGTGCGCTGAACAGCACCTTCACGGCTGCAGGCTCTACATCCGTTCCGAACTTGCGCAGCCCTGCTACCAGACGGTCGGCCAGCGTCGCGATCAGCTTCGGATGCAGGTGGTACTCCTCCACGAACGCCATCCGAATGCCGGCTTCAGCCGCCTTCTCCTGCGCGCGCTTGATATACGTACCTACGCTCATCACCGAATAATGCGGCGCCAGCACGATGCCCACCGCTTCGGTGATCCCATCCCGAGCCATCTGCTCGACGCCGTCCTCGATGTAAGGCCGCGCATGCTTGAGGCCTTGATAGCACCGGTATTGACCGGGCTTCATGCGATCAAGCACTTCCTGCAGCCCCGCCACTTGACGGTTCGTATTCTCGCGCAACGGGAACACGCCGCCAACGATCGCCTCATAGCGCTGCTTCAGCTCGGCTAGCTGCTCAGGCGTCGGCGCATGGCCGCGCCTGATATGCGTATAGTAAGCTTCGATATCTTCCATGGACTCAGGCGTGCCGTAAGACATGACGAGAACGCCGATTAACCGATCAGGCATGGCCAGCCGCCTCCTTCTTGCTCCCCGCCGCACCGGACGCGATTCGATCCGCCGAGTAGCGGTGCACGTATTCCGTCAACTGCCGTAGCTTATCCAGCGACGCCTCCGGGAACAGTCCGTGACCCAGGTTGAAGATATAGCCCGGCTCTTCGATGCCTTGGTCGATGATTCTGCGCGCTTCGGCCTCGATCACTTCCATCGGCGCGGTCAGCACGACGGGATCCAGGTTGCCCTGCACGGCGAATTGCCCGCTGCCGCCGAGCCGCCTCCGGCCTTCCGACACCGATACGCGCCAGTCGAGTC
>JAEWJS010000125.1 GCA_023386495.1 Bacillota bacterium
CGCGGCCTTCCGCTAACGCCTCGGCCGCCTTGCTCTCGAGATGCTCCGCCAGCCGCGCATACTCCTCATGCCGAAGCTTGGCGCTGCGTTCGACGGCTTGGTGGCTGCGCAGCGCTTCTTGCGCATCCTCGAGTTCTTCCTCCATCTGCCTCGTGTAGTGATTCAGCATCATGACCGGATCTTCCAGCTTGTTGAGCGCCTCGTGTGCAGCTGCTCGCGTTACGTCCAGAACTCTTTTTAGAATACTCATAATGATCTCTCCTCTGCGGCTTGTCGCCAATTTTATTAAGAACCGCTTGTCAGCACCGAGAAGGTTGGACGATGGTAGCAATTGAGGAGCGGAGCGTAGGCAGACCTACGTGAGCACCGGAGATTGCGCCAGCGTTCAAGATTCGATGTCGAATAAGCTTCTAGCATTGCTTCGTGATCACAAGCGGTCATAGCCGTACCCGCCGCCGAAACCGGGTTCCTTGGGAACTACCCAGCTGGACAGCAGGTAGACGAGCAAGATGCTGCCGAAGCTGAACAGCGCCGCGATGACGGTGATCAGTCTGACGATTGTAGCGTCGATGCCGAGCCACTGCGCGATGCCTCCGCATAGGCCGGTCAGCTTGCTGTCGGTACGGGATAGATATAATTTTCTCATGTTGCCATGCTCCTCTCCGAATTGGGGGTCAGCCGCTTGTTCCTTGCTTGCCCTGCGCCGCGGCTCCCTTTCATGTGTCCATTGTATCGCTTGGAAGACACGCCGAGTAACGGTCCCGCGGCGGTTTTTGATGCTGGACCTAGGTCGAGGGGACGCTCCACCCAGGGTCGTGCCCATGCAAGATGCGTTTGACGGACAGCCCGATATTTTCCATACTGGATGATAGATTGGAAGATCGTGGGGGAGGCGCACATGGAACAAGCATTGGGAGCGGAGCTGATGAGCTTGCGCGGAGCAGGCCGAAGCTATCGCGGCAGGTCGGTGCTGACGGGCATCGATGTTACGCTGCGCCGGGGAGAGGCGGCAGCGGTATGGGGGGCGAACGGATCGGGGAAAAGCACGCTGCTCTACATGCTCGCCGGCTTAAGCGCACTGTCGGAGGGGACGCGTACGGCAGGCGGAGCGCTGACGTGCGGGCCGGTCATCGGCTTCGCGCCGGACCGGCTGCCGAAGCTGCGGTTCGAATGCGCGGACTACGTCCGGCGGCTCGGCGAGCTGCGGGGCATGTCTCGCCGGACGGCCGAGTCGCGCGTTCAGGAGCTTCTCGAACGATTCGGCATGGCGGAGCATGCGCGCGTGCAGCTGCGGCATTGCTCCAAAGGGATGCTGCAGAAGGTGAATATCGTGCAGGCGCTGCTGCATGAGCCGGAGCTGCTGCTGCTCGACGAGCCGTTATCCGGCTTGGACGCGAAGACGCAAGGCGAGCTGATCGCCTTGCTGGTTCGGCTAAAGGCTGAAGGTATCGCCCTTGTCTTCGCTACGCATGAGCCGGAGCTGGTTGCGCAGGTTGCGGATCGCGTGCTCGTGCTGCAAGGGGGAGGGCTGCGGGCGGATATGCGGACCGACGGGTTCGGCGAGCCCGCGCGGGCCATAGACTGCCGTTGGGCGGCGGACAAGCCGGCGGACTTGACGGAAGCGGGCGGTGCCGGACTGCTGAGCGTCCAGCATACAATGGGCGGTACGCTGCGCTATACGGTTGCCGAACCGGAGGCGGACCGGTGGATCGCCGCAATGCTTCGGGCAGGCGGGTCAATTCAACGAGTCGAGAAGGTCGGGGGAGCGGAGAAGCTGCTCGAGGATCTCGCCAGCGGCAAGCTCGCCGGCAGGATGGAGGTACGTCCATGATCGCGATCATGCAGTTGTCGGCTGCCTATTACTGGCGTACGCATCGGTGGGCCGCGCCAGTAATCGTCTATGTCGGCTCGATCCTCTTCATCTATAGCGTCGTGCCGAATCCGGTGATGGAGAGCTATGCGGCAACCTCGGCCCTGTTGTTCGCGTTGTCGGTCTGGACCGGATTCAGCTACATCGATGCGGAGCATCCGACGCACCAAGCGCTGGCCGCCCTTCACGGCGGCGGGATTCGGCGGTACTACATCGGCAGGCTGCTGACAGGGCTGAGCATCGTGTCGATCTTGCCCAGTCTGTTCGCCGTCCTGTACCCGCTTGCCGGCGGCAAGTTCGAACGTGCCGCGACAGGGCTGGAGATTCTCGCAGCGCTACTCTGGCATGCGGCGCTGGCTGCGCTGGGACTGGCCGTCGCGGTCTGGTTCACGAACAGGCTGATCGCCAAGCACAGCCACGCGCTGCTCGGGCTGTTCCTCGCGCTCTCCGCGTCGCTCGCATCGCAGAGCATCGCGCAGGAGCTTCCGCGTGGTGCCGCCGCGCTGATCTGGCTGCTGCCGCCGGTCCGGCAGACGATGCAGTTCCTGACGGAACGGGATACGGGGCAGGGGGCGCCGGCCGAATGGCTGTTCGGCATCGCCTGGTCGGCAGTATACGCAGCCTTGATGCTAACGGCCTATGTATTGGTGCTGGAGCGCAAGCGATTCTGAGCCCCTGCTTCGAGCATGCGGCAGCAGACGATCTCGCGCGACATAAGAAAACGGTCATTCCGCTTACTGAATGACCGTCTGATTCTTGCCGCTGCGCTTCGCGATGTAGAGTGCGGAGTCCGCCTGCCGGAAGGCGGACTCTTTGGTCTCGCCGGCGATATAATCATGAAGCCCGATGCTTACGGTTACCGAGGTATCGTCCATCTGTTCAATCGTTGCGGCCGCGATCGATTCACGGATGTGCTCCACCTTGGCGCGTGCGTCTTCGATGGTGCCGCCGGTCAGGATGACGACGAATTCTTCGCCGCCGTAGCGTGCCGCAAAATCATCCGAGCCTAAGAAAGAATAAATCCGTTCGGCAACGACTTTCAGGGCGATGTCCCCGACCGCGTGGCCGTAGGTATCGTTGACCGTCTTGAAGTTGTCGATGTCCAGCACGGCGAGCTGCAAGCCGTAAGGGTTGTTGCGATGATGCTCGACGAGCTTCTCCATATATTCATGAAAGGTTTTGTGATTGTACAGATCCGTCAGCGGGTCAACCTTCGTCAGCCTGTCCATCAGCACGTTCCGGATCAGAAGCTCCTGCTCGGACTTCGTGGTCCTCTCGAGCGTGCGCGTCAGCTCGCGGCCGCGCTCGATAATGCCGTAGCCGGTCAGGCAGCTGCCGATGAGCGCGGAGTAGACGATGGCAACGCGCGTGGCGCCCATATAGTCCAGTTCCATGAAGAAGGCGACATCGACGGTAACGGCAGCCATGGAGATGAGAGAGGCCGTGAAGAGATGCGTTTTTTTCAGGGTTAAGGATGAGATGAGGATCGGGAAGAACATGATGACGGGACCGACTTGGATGTCTTTGGGCATCGAGAAGACGACTGTGGCCGCAATGGCGATCGCTCCCGCTACCAGAATGTGCTCGGTATAGGCCTTGAACCGCCGAATGACCATCTCGGAAGCGGCGATAACGGCAAGGATAATGAGATCCTGCATCCAGACGTACTGCGTGAAGAAAACCTTGCGCGTGAAAGTGTCGTTGAAGGGATTCGTGAGGAAAATCGTCACTTGAGCAAGGAGGGCTACCGTGAAGAATATCCAGAATTGGGTAATAATAATGCGGATCCAACGCTCATTGAGCATCAGATACCTTGGCGAGTCCAATGGAGAAGCCCCCCTCCGGGATGAATGAATTGCGTATGCCCAAGCCCATTCCTAGCACTAGGCGCAATGTACCATAACGTATTCGACATTAGGCGACAAAATCCTTTTTAGTCAATCCCCTCCATTGTAACATGGTTGACGCTTGTTGTCTTATGAATTACATTGAGAACGTTACGCAGCGAATCATGACAGAATTGACAACAAGCGGAGGACTTCAGATGGGTAAGCAAGGCTTGGCGTATCTAGGATTAATCGCGGCAGCGATCGCATGGGGAGCGAATTTCGGGTTCTCGCGGCTGGGCATGGAATCGTTCGATCCGGTGCTGTTCACGCTGCTGCGTTTTGGGCTGTCCGTGCCGATATTTTTCCTGCTGCTGTGGTGGAAGGAAGGGAGCGTAGGCGTTCCGCTGCGCGCTGCCCTGCAGTTGATGGCAATCGGAGCGGTCGGCATTACGACGCTCGAAATCGCGGTTATGTATTCGATTAAATACACGACGCTCGCGAATGCTTCGCTGCTCAATGTCGCGCCATGGCCGATCTTCACCGCCATCTTCGCGCCGCTCTTCATGAAAGAGGCGTTCACGGCAAGGCTTGCGGCTGGGGGAGCGGCGGCGGCCGTCGGCGTCTGCCTGGTCATTCTAGGCGGCGGGGGCGGCTTCGATCTGTCCTCGCAGAACATGCTGGGCAATCTGCTGGCGCTCTCCGCTAGCATCATCGGGGCGCTCTACAATCTGGCATGCATGCCGCTCATGCGCAAGTATTCGGCGCTTCGGGTGAGCACATGGACGATTATGTTCGGGAGCCTCTTCATGATCCCGTTGACGCTGCATTCGTGGAGTAAGGTGGAGTGGGCTGCGCTGGGCGGGAGCGAGTACGCCGTGATCGGCTACAATGTCGCGATCGCTACGGTGGCTGCGTTCGTCATCTGGAATGCGTCGATGTTCAAGGTCGGCGCGACGCGCGCGAATTTTTTCCGGTATACGGTGCCCTTCGCTGCCGTAGTGGCGGGTTGGATCATGTTCGCCGAGAGCATCTCGGTCTGGCAGCTTGGCGGGGCGGCTTGCATGGCAGGCGGCTTGATCTGGATCAGCACCGAGAAGCGCGGCACGACAAGCGCCGCCTAGTCCCGGTCGGGATAGACGGCGCTTGCCGATGGCCGAATGCAAGGCAATCCGTTCAGTCGTACTGCAGTTGAAGGAACCAAGCGGTGAGCGCCAGGGGTCCGTGCCGTTCTTCGGCATGGGCCTCTTGCTTATCCTCCCAGCATTGCAGGCACTTCGCCTCGGTATCGCAATCGGCCGCGTCCCTGCAATCATAGCAATGCCGGAGATAATTCTGGGTAATGGTATCGGTAGCAAGCGCGATAGGCGTCGTCATTGTAATCCCTCCAGTGGTATGCGGCCCTTCTGCAGCGGCTGCTCTGTGATGGCTTAAGCATAGCATTTCCCCTAATGCGGCACGGTGATATAATGCACACATATGGAGCTGGCGAATCTGGAAAATGAAAGGAGACTGCGGCATGCCGGATTGGTCGTACCAGACGTTGTTCAAGCCGCTGCTCTTCAAGCTGCAGCCGCATCGCGCTCGCGCGCTGACGCTTGGCGCGATGGGCCGGTTGAGCCGTCTGCCCGGCGGGACGCTCCTCATCAAGACGCTGGGGCATATGGAGCAAGCGCCGATGCTGGCGGGCAGGCTGGGAGGACTGGAGCTCCGGTATCCGGTCGGGATCGGCGGCATCGTTGACCCTGACGGGCTCGCGACGGATGCGCTGGCGCAATTTGGCATCGGTTACATGGAGGTCGGTCCGGTAACGCTGGAGCCGATTCCGGAGCGCGGCACGATCCGAATGGATGAGGCCGGCGAAGCGATCAGGTATGCGGACGGAGCAGCATCCGCGAATGCAGGTGCCCGGCAGATCGCCGAGCGGCTGCAGGCGCGGAAGGCGCGGCGCGGGGCATCGTCGGCGCGGCATCTGCCGCATCTCGTGCGGCTGATGCCCTCGGCGGCCGCGGAGCCGCCTGCAGCTGCGGCGCGCGAAGCGGCCGAGGCGGCTGCCCTGCTGCTGCCCGCAGCCGACGGCCTCCTCGTTCAAGCCCCGCTAGGGGCCGGTTGGCCGCCTGAGACGGCTGCGGCTTATTACGGGCAGACGCTCGAGGCGATTCGGGCTGCCGCCGGATACGCGGAGCAGCCCGTGCTGCTCTATCTTGCAGCGGAATCGCTGGCGGACGAGGATGTCACGTCTGCATGGCTCGAGGCGCTGGATGCGCAGGGCTGGGACGGATACGCGATCGGCGGCGAGCAGCGGCTGCCGAATCGCGGGGAGGTCGTGATCGGCCGCGAATCGAAGGCGAGCGTGCTGGATGCGATCGCGCAGGTGCGAAGGCACGTCAGGTCCGAGGCCGCCATCATCGCAGCCGGGGGCATGCACGAGCCGCAGGACGCGCTGGAGGCGATGCGGGCCGGCGCGTCCTATGTCCAACTGGACAGCGGCATCGTCTACGCCGGTCCCGGACTGCCGAAGCGGATCAACGAAGCCGTCATCCATGCGCGCTTAAGCGAGACGGCAGCGCCGCAGCCCCCCTCCTTCTGGCGCAATTGGGGCTGGATGTGCCTGCTCGGCATCGGGATGATCATCGGCGGCTTGATCGCGTGGTTCATCGCGGCAACGACGGTGCTGCTGCCTTATGACGAAGCCTACCTCGGCGTGACGCACGCCGATATCGGAGCGCTGAACCACCACCTGCTGATGTTCATGTCGCATGACCGGATCACGCTGGCCGGCACGATGATGTCGATCGGCATTTTCTACTATCAGCTGGCCCGGCATGGCTTGCGGCACGGCATGCATTGGGCGCGCACCGCGCTGCTCGCCTCCGGCATCGTCGGATTCAGCAGCTTCTTCCTATACCTGGGCTACGGCTACTTCGACCCGCTGCATGCGGCTGCCGCCGCGATTCTGCTGCCCATGTTCCTGCTGGCGATGAACGGGGTTCGCGACTTGCCGCCGCGGGACCGCCCGAACAGGACGAACGATCCGGTATGGCGCCGAGCCCAATGGGGACAACTGTGCTGGGTGGCGCTCGGGTTCGCTTTTCTGCTGGGAGGGCTCGTCATTGCGTTCATCGGCATTACGGTCGTCTTCGTCCCGACGGACTTGACCTTCATCGGGATGTCGCCGGCCGAACTGCGGGATTGGAACGAACGGCTGCTGCCGCTGATTGCGCATGATCGGGCCGGCTTCGGCGGCGCCTTGTTCTCGCTTGCCGTCGCAATAGCGGGGTCGGCGCTATGGGGCATAGGGGAAGGCAGGCGCTGGCTATGGAATACCTTCCTGATCGGCGGCATTCCGGGGTTCGCGGCAGGGTTCGGCGTTCACATCCATATCGGCTACTCGAACTTCTGGCATTTGCTGCCTGCCTACGTGGCATTCGCGCTCTACGTCGGCGGACTAATCCTGCTCTACCCCTATATGGTCAAAAGGCATGTAGCTGGATCACGATCGAATCATAATGATGCAGAGAGGCGTTGAACCGATGACTTTCATTTATAAGCTTCGCTGGTTTTTCGGGAAGCGGTGGCCGCATTACGCGGCAACGGTATTCCTAATCGCGACAACGAGCATGCTCAACACGATCGCGCCTCGGCTTGTCGGCGACGTCATCGACAGCATCCGGGACGGCTCGCTGACCGAAGCGGGCCTGAGTCGCACGGTATGGCTCCTGGTAGGGATCGCTTTTACGATGTATGCCGCGATCTATCTATGGAATAATCTGTTGTTCGGAAGTTCGGTTCTGCTGGAGAAAAACCTGCGCGACCGCCTGCTGCGCCACTGGTCCCGCATGTCGCCGTCGTTCTTCCAACGGAATCGTTCCGGCGAGCTGATGGCGCTTGCGACCAACGATACGCAGGCCGTCAGCAACACGGCCGGCTTCGGCGTACTCACGCTGGTGAACACGGTCGCGGCCACCACGATCGTCGTCATCTCGATGATCGTGTTCGTCAGCTTCAAGCTGATGGTCGCCGCGCTGCTGCCATTGCCGCTGCTCGCCTTCTTCATTAACCGCTTGGGCAAGGCGATGAGAGGGCGGTTCCTGGCCGCGCAGGAATCGTTCGGCCGGATGAATGACCACGTGCTGGAATCGGTGTCCGGGATGCGCGTGCTGCGTTCTTACGTGCAGGAGGATCAGGATGTCGAGGCATTCGAGCGCGTGACGTCGGAAGTGATGGAAGCGAATATTAAGGTCAGCTACATCAATGCGCTGTTCCAGCCCGTCATCTCGACGATCGTTGGCTTCAGCTTCGCGATCGGCATCGGCTACGGCTCCTACTTGGTCTTCCACAACGAGATCACGCTCGGCGAGCTTGTCACGTTCAATATTTACTTGGGGCTGCTGATCTGGCCGATGATCGCGTTCGGCGAGTTCATCAACATTCTGCAGCGGGGGACGGCTTCGGTGGAACGGATTCAGGCGAATCTGGACCAGCAGCCTGATATCGTCACGCCGGCGTCGCCGATTGCGGTCGGCACGCCGGATTCGATCGCGTTCCGCGGGCTGACGTTCCGGTACCCGACTGCTCAGTCGGACAGCCTGCGAGAGATCGAGCTGAACGTCAAGCGCGGCGAAACGGTCGGCATCGTCGGGAAGACCGGGGCCGGCAAGAGCACGCTGCTGAAGCAACTGCTTCGCCAGTATCCGATTGAGACGGGCAAGCTGGCCGTCGGCGGCGTGCCGATCGAACGGATCGCGCTGGACGAGCTTCGCGGATTGGTCGGCTACGTGCCGCAGGAGCATCTGCTCCTGTCGCGGTCGATCGAAGCGAACATTCGGCTCGGGCAGCCGGATGCTTCCGATGCAGCGCTGCGCGAGGCGATCGAAGCGGCGTCGCTTGCGCGCGATCTGGCCGCGATGCCGGAAGGCACGAATACGCTGGTCGGCGAGAACGGGGTCATGCTGTCTGGCGGGCAGAAGCAGCGCGTGGGCATTGCGCGGGCCTTGCTCATGGATCCCGAGATTCTGATCCTGGACGATGCGCTCTCGGCTGTCGATGCACGGACCGAGCATGCGATCCTCGAGCGGCTGCGCGAGAAGCGGGCCGGACGCACGACGTTCATTGCCTCGCATCGCTTGTCGGCGGTGCAGCATGCCGAGCAGATCGTCGTCCTGGACGACGGTCGGATCGCGGAGCGCGGCACGCATGAGGAATTGATGCGGCTGGATGGCTGGTATAGAAGGCAGTACGATCGGCAGACGCTCGAGCAGAGCCTGCTGGACGGCGGAGATCGAGGGGGGGCGACCGAATGACACGCAGCGATACGACAGCCGGAAGGCTGATTCGGTACTTGCTCCTGTTCAAGGGGCGCGTGGCGGCTGCCCTGTTGATCCTGATCGTCGCGATGGTTGCGCAGCTCGCCGGGCCGCTCATCGCGAAGACGATCATCGACGACCATATTCTGGCGATCGAGCGAACGTGGTATGAGATTGCGCCGTCCGAGGTGCCTGACGGCGTGAAGCATGTCGCCTATCGGGAATCGGCATACGTGCGCAGCGACTGGCTGGAGAGCAGTGCGGCATTGGAAGGCGCCCCGGAAGCCAGCTTAACGCAGAAGGCAGCCGATTTTACGCTGCACAGCCCGGCATATGGCGACTTACAGCTGACGGCAGGCGATGTCGCGGCGTTCTACGCGCATGACGTGAGGCCGGTGATGCTGCTCATCGGGTTGATCGTGGCGCTGGCGCTGGTCGCGAGCGTGCTGAACTTCATCCAGAGCTTCATGCTGCAGTCGACCGCGCAGCGCGCCGTGCAGCGCATCCGGATGGACGTGTTCCGCCATATTCATCGGCTGCCTGTCCGCTTCTTCGACAATACGCCGGTCGGCCAGGTCGTCTCGCGGATCGCGAACGACACGGAGAACGTGAAGGAGCTGTACATGAGCTTCACGGCAACCTTCGTGGTCAGCGGGCTGAACATTATCGGCGTGTTCGGGGCGCTGCTGTTCCTGGATTGGCGGATGGCGCTGCTCTGCGCGGTGCTGCTCCCGCTCTATGCCGGGATCATGGTGCTCCATCTCAAGTATTCGCGCAAGTACGTCGCGATCATCCGCGCGCGTCTGGCCGAGATGAATGCCAGCCTGAACGAGTCGATCGGGGTCATGCCTGTTATCCAGGCATTCCGGCGCGAGAAGGCGCTGGTAGAGGAGTTCGACGCGCTGAACGACGACCGCTATCGGAACCAAGTGATGCAGTTCCGGATCTTCTCATTCTCGGGCCGCAACGCGGTCTACTTCTGCGGCCGTATCTTCACGGCGATGATTATCTGGTATTTCGGCAGCGCGTCGCTGACGTCCGCGATCTCGTTCGGCATTCTCTACGCGTTTATCGATTATCTCGGACGGATCTTCGAGCCGATCATCGGCATCTTCGATCAGCTGATGAATGCGCAGCGGGCCGTCGTGTCCGCCGAGCGCGTCTTCGCGATGATGGACGAGGAGGGAATGGAAGCGGAGCCGGATGCCGCGAAGGTGAAGCGGCCTGAGGGGCATGTGGCCTTCGAGCGCGTCACGTTCGGCTATAAGGCGGGCGATCCGGTGCTGCGCGAGGTGAGCTTCGAAGCGAAGCGCGGCGAGACGGTAGCGCTTGTCGGGCATACCGGCTCCGGCAAGAGCTCGATCATGAATCTGCTGCTCGGCTTCTACGAGCCGGACAGCGGCAGCATCACGATCGACGGGCAATCGATCGGCGACATGTCCAAGCAAGCGCTGCGCAGGCATATGGGCATCGTGCTGCAGGATCCGTTCCTGTTCACGGGCGATATCCGCTTCAACGTCGGCTTGCACCGCAAGGACTGGGACGATGAGCGGCTGTGGCATGCGCTCCGGGAGGTCGGCGCGGCAGACTTCGTCGAGGCATTGCCCGGCGGGCTGGATGAGCCTGTCGTGGAGAGAGGCGGCACATTGTCGGCCGGACAGCGGCAGCTGATCTCATTCGCGCGGGCGCTCGCCTATGATCCGGCCGTGCTGATCCTCGACGAGGCGACGTCGAGCATCGACTCCGAGACGGAGACGCTGATTCAGCGCGCATTGGACGTGCTGCGCAGCGGGCGGACGACGTTCGTTATCGCGCATCGGCTGTCGACGATCAAGGATGCCGATTGCATCCTCGTCCTGCACCGGGGCGAGATTGCGGAGCGCGGCACCCATGAGGAACTGATGGCGCTCGAGGGGCGCTACTATCGCATGTACCAGCTCCAAGCCAGCGCTGCCGTGTCCGCTTCTTAAGCGGCCGGCGGCAGCGGTCGGGACGGGCGTGGCCGTCAAAGCTTAGAGGCTGCTGGAGCGGCGGAGCGGAGTGTCGATAGATGATAGATGCTTGCTTCGGATAACGCGGGAAAGAAAATCGTGTTGAGCGAGGAGCAGTCGCAGGCGTTCAGCCGAGGACGGTGAGGGTCTGGACGCGTACGGGGCTGTGCGGAATCGCGATACGGTATTTGTCTGAGCGCATAGCAACAATGCAAAATAGGGCCGAAGAGGCCCTATTTTGCATGAGATGCGGTATTTTTCTGCAATAGCGAAGCTTGTGCGTTGTTAACGCACACGCATGCGCTAATTCAGAGGCTTCGCGCCATTTAGATGCCCGAAATGGCTTGAGATCGCTAATCAGCGAACCGTCATGCGCTATTTAACGCATTCGATTCGCTATTGGGTTAGGAAGAGCGAAAGGGTCGCCGAATAACGCACCACACATACCTTAATTGCGCATTTGCTTCGCTAATGGCCCGGCGGTAGACCTGGGGCTCAACACTTGGCGCTCGGCGGTCCGCCCGATGGGATCGATCGGCGACGCCTAAGCTGCACCTCGGTACCGTCACCTTCCCCAGCCCGAGGAGTCGCCTACTCGCGGTCAGGCAGCCCGCTCGTATAGGCATGCGACATCTGCATAAGCTGCAGCGCCCGCTTGAACTCGGACTCGGTAACGTCCTGCATGCCCCGGGATTGCTCGCCTGCCAACGGGTAGGAGATGCCATCCTCGAAGCCGGCGCCGGGGACGTAGATCACGCGATCGTTAATGAACGAACCGGAAGGCAGGTAGTAGCGCAGCGGCAGCAGCGTCGACTTGGCGTTCAGCAGATCTTGGCCGAATACGACCGTATCGGTCAGAGAGATGCCAGCCAGGTTGGCGACGGTCGGCATAATGTCGCTGTGGCCGCCGGGACGCTCGATGACCGCGGGCTCCAGCGCGCCTGGCGCGACCAGCAGGAGCGGAATGTTGAGCATCTGCGTGTAATCGTACGGCTTGCCGTTCAGTTCCTCCAATAACTGAAGATCGTCATCGGTCAACGAATAGATCGGCACGCCCATGTGATCGCCGTAGATGACGAGCAGGCTGTCTTCCCATAGCCCGCTCGCTTGAAGCTGTTCGATGAAGCCGCCCAGCGCGGCATCCGCGTAGTGCTGCGAGATCAGATAATCGCCGACGAAGGTGTCCTCGAACCGATCGGGCAAGTCGATCAACGCTTTGTGCTCGGGCAGATTGAACGGGTGATGCGCCGACATCGACACGATGTTCGCATACAGCCGTTGGCCTTGTGCCGCCAGCGCAGTCAGCTCGTCGGCCGTCTTGCGGTACAGCACCTCGTCCGAGGAGCCGAAGTGAACAAGGTCTTCATCCTGGAAGAACTCTCTGTCGTAGTAGCGGTCGAATCCGATCGCGGCGTACAGCTGATCCCGATTCCAGAACTTCACGTCGTTCGTGTGGAAGGTCATCGACTCGTAGCCCTTGTCCCGCAGGAGCTTGGCCAGGCTGGGCAACTGCTTGTCGCTATACGTCTCGGAGGCCGCGCCGACCGGCGGGGTCATGAGCGACGTATTCGTCGTGAACTCCGCGTCGGATGTATTGCCTGCCCCGACCTGCTGATAGACGCGGGGGAAATAGACGCCCTGCTGGACCAAGCCGTTCAGCGCAGGCGTGATCTCGCGCCCTTCGACCGATAGTCCAAGCAGGAAGCTCTGGAAGGCTTCCAACTGCACGTAGAAGATGTGGCGGCCCTCGGCAGCCTGCCAGCCGATTGGGGCAGCGGGACGTTCCACGCCCTTGACCTGCCGTACCGCGGCAGGCGTCACGGCGGCGTATTCATCCAACGGCTTGCTGCCCGAGTCGAACATGGTGTAGATC
>JAEWJS010000130.1 GCA_023386495.1 Bacillota bacterium
GTTATGCGGTACATGAAGTACACAGCGGCCAGCAAGCGCTGGACGCACTGCAGCAGGAACCGGGTTATGATCTGGTGCTGCTCGATTGGATGATGCCTGGCATGAGCGGGTTGGACGTATGCAGGTCGCTGAGACGTTTCTCGGATATCCCCGTTATTTTCTTAACGGCGCGCTCGGATGAGATCGATACGATCGTAGGGCTCGAGATCGGCGCGGATGACTATATGACGAAGCCTTGCTCGCTTAGAGAGCTCGAGGTTCGGATCCGCGTGGTGCTGCGGCGAAGAATGAATTCGGCAGCGGACGCCTCCGTGCTGTCCGGTCCGCCGAGCACGATTCAGCGGGGCAGGCTCGCGATCGACATCGACAAATACGCGGTACTGCTCGATGGCGAGCCGGTCGCGCTGACGCCGACCGAGTTCAAGCTGTTGATGACGCTCGCCCAGCATCCGGGTCGGGTGTACAGCAGGCTGGATTTGCTCGAAATTGCGCTAGGCGAAGAGTATGGCGGCTATGAGCGCTCCGTGGATACCCACATTCGCAATTTGCGCCGCAAAATCGAACAAGATTATGCGAACCCGGCCATGATCGTCACGGTGCACGGGATCGGCTATAAGTTCGGTGATGCTTCGTGATCATGCGCGGGAAAGGAAGTAGGCGGACCCGTACGATGAAATCGCAGCTGTTCTTGGTGCTTCTCGTATATGGTCTCGCAGCCGCTTGGCTGTCTGGCGCTGCCGGCGTCTTCGACCTGCACGGCGGAACAGCGAAGGTGATCGGCGGTTTCGTAGTCGCACTCACTGTCGGCGGATTCGCATACCTGATTGCCGTGACCTTAAGCAGAGGGTTCGAGCAGCTGGCCGACCAAGCGCAGTCAGTTGCGCAGCATCCTGCGGTGCAAGACGTGTCGCTTGCGCCGCCGACGGTAACCGAGCTGGCCGTCATAGCTGCCGCCATGCGGAAGCTGAAGCGCGAATTGACGAAGGGAGAAGCCCTTCGCAATCAATTGGTAGCGGATGCTGCGCATGAGCTTCGAACGCCGGTGGCGATTCTTCGCGGCCATCTCGAGACGATGGTGAAGGGCGCGCAGGAACCGAAGCCGGAGACGCTGCTGCCCTTATTGGACGAGACCAAGCGGATGTCCAGGCTCATTCAAGAGATGCGGGACTTGAATCTTGCCGAAGCGGGCCGGCTCGTCCTTGACCGCACATGGGTTCCGATTCGCGGCATGTTGGAAGAGATCGTATCGATCTTGGAGGTGGAAGCGGAGGAGAAGGGGATTCGTATCCAACTGGAAGGCATGGGAGACGGTGAACTCTACTGCGATGCGCCCAGGATCAAGCAGGTCATGATTAATCTGATCGGCAATGCGCTGCGTTTCACGCCGGCGGGCGGGGAGGTCGCGGTCCGATATGCCTGCGATAGCGGCCGAATCGACATGACGGTGACGGATACGGGGCCTGGCATTGCGCCTGAGCATCTGCCCTACCTGTTCAAACGATTCTATCGGGTCGAGGCTTCCCGCAACCGGATGTCCGGCGGGACGGGATTGGGACTTGCAATAGCGAAGCAGTACGTGGAGATTCATCACGGCACGCTCCAAGCGACGAGCGAGATTGGCTCCGGAACGACCTTCAGCATCTCGTTGCCCGTCTACCCGCCGAACCCGTAATGACAATCAGCGATTTCCACGTAATTTCTTCGCATATTCTCCCCTTAATCTTGATATCTGTTCGGTATGCTTCATGCATGCAGGGCGGATGAGAAGCCGGTCTGATGCATCTTATACGGGAATGGAGCGAGAACAATGCATACAGCGTGTACGCTGGTGAGGGCTGAGGATGTATGGAAAATATACGCGCACGGCGATAACGGGGTGGAGGCGCTTAAGGGAATAGACCTCGAGATTGGTTCAGGCGAGATCGTATCCATCATGGGCCCATCGGGCTGCGGCAAATCGACGCTGCTCAATTGCTTATCCGGCCTTGACCCGATTACGAAAGGCAAAGTAACGATCGGCGGGGTCGAGCAGGCCGAGCTGAAGGAGCAAGAGCGAGATCAATATCGGGCCAAGCATATGGGTTTCATCTTCCAATCTTATAATCTTATTCCGGTATTGACGGCCGTAGAGAATGTAGAGCTGCCCTTGTTGTGCGTCGGAATGCGACCGAGCGAGGCAAGAGAGAAGGCCATGGAAGCCCTGTCCCGCGTCGGTCTGCGCGATCGGTCCGGACATCGTCCGGGAGAGCTGTCAGGCGGGCAGCAGCAGCGGGTTGCGATTGCGAGAGCGATCGTGAATCGGCCGCTGATCGTGTGGGCGGATGAGCCGACTGGCGCGCTCGACAGCAAGACGACGATCATGGTTATGGATCTGATCGAGCATCTGAATCGCACGGAAGATATTACCTTCGTCATCGTGACGCATAATCCGGAAGTCGCCGAATACGCAAGCCGCACGCTCTACATGGACAGCGGTCACATCATCCATGACCGCATTGCGGCCGGTGCAAGCAAGCGGACCGGGCTCAGCGGCGGCGGAATCAGCCGTAACGAGAGGGGCTGATCGCATGGTGCAAGTTGCATTCGGGCTGCTCGCGCTCGCCATCACCGGCTACTTTCTCCTGCTCGGGCTTCGTCACCCGCATCTGAGGCGAATGGCCTGGCGGAATGTATGGGCGCATAAACAGAGCGCGGTACTCACGATCCTTGGGCTGACTGTCAGTACTTCGATGATTGCCATCACGCTGATCGAGAGTCAATCGATGAACAACAGCGTGGATGCTCACTTAGAGGCGCATTACGAGACGATAGCTTATGACTTGCATGCGGCCGGCCAAGACAGGTTAGCCACTTCGTATCTGGACGAATCCTCGCTGCTAGCGATCGATCAAGAACTGAACGGCCATGCGCTGCCCGTCGTCGCCTATACGCCGACCGTGATACGCAAGGATGACCAGGGCAAGGTTGAGATGATCGAACCGCAGGTTCACACCATTGGCGTGGATGAAGAGGCTGCGATCCGTTTCGACGGTAAGCTAAGCCGAGTGTTCACGGCCGCACTGCAGCAGGACGAAGCGATTCTGTCGGAACGCACGGCATCTGCGCTTGACGTTCGGGAAGGAGACGCCATCTACATTCTAGATACCGACAATGCGGAGCATCGCATGACTGTGAGCCGAGTCGTGCAGGAGCAAGGCTTGACGGGATACCCCGGCGCGATGCAAGCAGATTCGACGATACTGGTCTCATTAGAGACGGGCAGGACGCTGATGGGGATTCGCGAGCCCGTCTATACGAATCTGCTGCTCTCGGAGGAGGCGCCTGCTGGATGGCACGCCGTTCCTGTTCGTGCGGAAGCGGAGAACTCGCTCCGGGATGCGATCAATATGCTGACCGTTATTTTCAGCGTAACCAGCATCAATGCGGTTATCATCGGACTCGTCCTGATCACGAATATATTCAAGTTCATCGCAGAAGAGCGCCGGCAAGAGATGGGCATTCTGCGCGCCGTCGGGCTGGGCAGGGTGGAGTTAAGAAGATTGTTAACGATGGAGGGCTTGCTGTTCGGCGCCATATCCGGGCTGTTGGGCGTGCTGTTCGGATGGCTGATTACCTACGGTCTGATGCAGTTGATGAGCATGACGTTCCGTAGCGCTTTTCCGTTGACCAGAGGGATCTTCGATCTGAGCTTCGATCCCGCTGCGGCACTGTCGAGCTACGCGATCGGATTGCTCATCGTCTATACTTGCGTGGGGCTGATCGCGAAGGCGGCTGCGAGGGTACCGATCATCGATGCACTGCAGATTCGACCGGACGATCATGCTTACGGCAAGCGGCGGCACTCGGTGCTGCTGCTATGGTTATCGATACTCGCGGGTGTCGCGATTGTCTCCTTCGTGGCGATTACGGCCGTGCCGGACATTCGCAGGCAATGGGTAACCGATGATCGGATGCCGATCATCTTCTTGGCTGCCTTCCTATCGATACCCATGCTTATATTGATCACAGTGCAATGGCTGCCGATGATGTCCGAAGGAATCCTGCGGCTGTTCCGACGTTCGGCGTCCATGACGCTAGTCCTCCGGCTTGCCTTGCGCAGCATGAGCGTCAACCGCTTCCGCACAAGCTTGCTGCTCATCATGTTCGCCGCGATCTCCTGCTTCGTAAGCTTACCCGTTATCTATAATCACGCGATGGAACAATCGATGAACCTGCAGAATCCGCTCCGCCTCACCGGAGGGCATGAGCTGGTCGCGCGCGATCAGCGGACGTTGCACACCGAGCGAATCATGGCGAGTATGCGACAGCTTCCTAAGGAAGAGGCACCTCCTCTCGAGGCGTTCGAGCTATCGGCTGTCCATCAGCTCACGTGGAAGGAGTCGCAAGGCGAATGGGGGACCTTCTTCTTCAAGGTCAACGGAATCGACAGCAGCTTCTCCGCCTCGAACGAGATCCCGCTTACGAGAAGGGATAGCAGATTCGCAAGCGATCGTGAGGCATGGGAAGAGCTTGCCCTCAGCGAGGATGCCGTCATCCTGTCAGAGGACGCACTGATGCAGTTCTATGGGCGCGCGTACAAAATCGGCGATTCGTTCACGGTACAAGTCGGCGGTCAGCGCGTAGAGAAGCGTATTATCGCAATTGCAGGCTTGGTCGGCTATCATCCAGAATCCTATGGCATCTGGGTCAATCAAGCAACGATCCCGACGCTTGCGAAGGATCCGGATGAGATTCACACGACGGTCTTCGTGAATGTGACGGACGCATGGGACAGCACGACGGCTAGGCAGATCGAGAAGGCGCTGACGTTGATGAATATTCATCCGGTAACCGATATCGTGGAATCGGAATCTGGGTGGTATCGCTTGATGATGTTCATCATCGGTCTGATGAAGTACTTCAATCAAGCCGCTCTTGGCATCGGCATGCTCGGTCTGATTGTCGTCATGTACAGGCTCGTTAGACAGCGCAGACAGCAGCTCGGCCTGCTCCGCGCGATTGGGGTAACGCCGAAGTTGATTATGCGGAGCATCCTGCTCGAAGGCGTCGGCATCGGCTTCATCGGCATTACGCTCGGGTTTGTTGCGGGGACCTATATGAGCTTCGTCATCTTCGAAACCCTGATGGGGGCCGACCTAGGCAAGGAGATGACGCTGCCGATCGGCGAGATTGGCATGAACTTTGTGCTGGCCATTGCGGTAAGCGTAGTAACGGCTTATGTACCGTCACGCAAGGTGCTTCGCGTATCGCCGCTCGAAGCGGCGCGTTATTCGAGATAATCATAATAGCAGGGCTGCCAGCAAAGGCAGCCCTGCTATTATGATGTTCCAATTACTGGTTATAGCGATTCATTATCGACAAATTGCTGCAATACACGTATCATATTTGAGAAGGTAGTTATTTTGACCCACTACTCAATACCCACACTCCAGAGGGTTGTGAACGGTGCCGCTAATCGATCAACCTTAATCTAGTCCAATATGTCGCAAGTGGGGGAATATGATGTCGCAACTTATTCGTGATGATGACAATCGCAAGTTGAGATCTTCGGATCTAGTAGGATGCAGGATCGTGTTGGAACTGCTGCAAGACCACCATATTAATACCGGTATCGTGAACTTCATCCAGGGTGACCTTATCGAGATCGATATCGAGGCGTCGAAGATCGATTCCTATAAGCTGGGCAGTCTCGTAAAATGCGCGCTATATACGGGCATGGGCATCAAAGTGTTCCATACGTCGATCGTTGCCAAGACGGCGACGGCACTCATGGTGCTGAATCACCCGGTCATCCTCGAGATGCTTCATGAGAAGCGCGAGTATTACCGCGTGGAAGTGAATGAGAAGGGCACGATTCAATCCGTTCGGGGAGCGGCGAATCGACAGGCGATTCCGCTGCTTAAGCCGGTTGAGATTCGGATTGCCGACATCAGCCAAGGCGGGATCAAATTTCAGCTTGAAGAAGCGTCCGGCAGCGAGATCGCGGAGGAGGACCTCATCGATACGCAGATCGATATCGCCAATTCCGTCGAATGTACGATACAGATTACGCGGAAAGAAGTGGTCGACGGTCCGGAAGGATTCGTCAGTCTGGGCGCGAAGTTCGTCCATCTTCCGGATACGTACCTCAACAGCCTGCGCGCCTACATTCTGAAGAAGCAGATCGAATACCGCGAGCTGTTCCGTTCGAAGCAAGCGCGCACGTTCTGACCCTATTATCCCAATACCCGAAGCGCAAGCCGATCCATTGTCATCCTGGGCAAGAACGGGGCCAGTGCCGCAAGCAGTCCAGGCGGAACGTCGGCTTCCAGTCGTTCGACTAGCCGAGCGAGTTCGCTCTGTTCCATGAACGGGGCGAGACTCGTCAGAATGGCTGCATCGAATGCTTCAATCGCGCATTGCCGGATCAATCCGGTTAAGGCGGTCGGTTCCAAGAAGGGTGCTAGACTAACGAGATGATGCGGCTGCCACGCTTCTGCACTGTCCGATGAGCTTCTGGCAACCAGCGCACCTAGCGTCGCCTTGCTTAGGAACGGTGCGAGCGCAGACAGATTAGGCAGATTGATGCTGCCATCGAATCGCGCAACCATCGCCTCGAGCGCCTCCTGGGAGACGAAGGGGGCAAGGCTGACAAGATGATCGATCGTAACGGCAGGCTTGTCCAATTCTTGCGCACCGCTGGCAGCGGCGGCCCTGTCGAGCTTGTGCCCCACATCTGCTGTAACCGTCTGCATTTTCGCGACATGGGCAGCAGAGCCTTCATCCCTAGCCGCACGATCAACCTCTACCGCTATGCCCTCAACAGAACTCGCCCCATTCGCGGCAACACGATGAATCTCGACCGCTTCGACCGCATGGACCGGATCGGCCTCAATATTCGCATCTGCCTTACCGTTCAGCAGCGCATCGATCGTCACTTCGAACACGCGCGACAATTGAGGGAGAATCGAGATGTCCGGCAGCGATTCGCCTCGTTCCCACTTGGAGATCGCCTGATGGCTCACGTTCAGCATCTGAGCAAGCTCTAGCTGCGTGAGATTGCGATTCTTTCTTTTGTTCGATATATATGCGCCTACAATCCTTGGATCCATGCTCTGGATTCCTCCTAGCCACTGGTAGTTCCAACCGCGCGATTGGCTGATTCCAACGTAACATAGGATCGTCGACAAGCCAATCAGTTGTCAGTTGAATTTCGAGCACGTCTACGCGTTCAACCGGCAGTTGAATCGATGCATACGCATATGAGTATGCGAACTGGCGAAGCACCCGAGGAAGGGGGAGACAAGATAGAGGAGGTAGAGAAGGTAGAGAAGGTAGAGAGCCAACCAGCGTGACGAAATGCAGCCTGAATTAGAAGTAAGGTATAATAGTACAACTATTTTTATTATTATCTTGATTTTGACTTGAATAAGGTAATAAAGTACATTTATTTTCGCGAAATGAGCAGATACGCTTATATCGATTGGAAATAGTGGTAATCTTTTACGCCAAGCATATAAAAGGGGGGAATCGCACCAAAATAGTGGTAGAAAACGCAGTAAAATGTTCTCGGTATCGCGTCACTGACGTACAGCCACGCCGACATACCGACCCACCGACATACCGACCCACCGACATAC
>JAEWJS010000192.1 GCA_023386495.1 Bacillota bacterium
ATTATGCACGATGAGAGGAGCGAAGATGGATGAAGCTGATTCCCTATCTGATGATGAACGGCAATGCCAAGGATGCGATCGAGTATTACACGCAGGTTATGGGGGCCGAGGTCGAATTCCAGCAGACGTTCGGCGATATGCCGGCGAACCCCGCGATGCCGACGATGCCGGAAGTGAAGGACCTCGTCATGCACGCCATGGTGAAAATTGGGGATTCGGACCTGATGTTCTCCGATACGTTCCCGGACCAGCCGACGAAGAGCGGCGATCAGGTGACGATCTGCGTCTCGATCGAGGATGCGGAGCAGGCGAAGAAGATGTTCGAGGACCTGAAGTAAGAGGGGCAGGAGGTCATGCCGCTGCAAGAGACGTTCTTCAGCCCGGCCTACGGCATCGTCACCGACAAGTTCGGCGTGACGTTCCAGATCTATGCGGAGAGCCAGAAGAGTTAACCTTACGCCAATTTTCGCGAAACGTGTCGAAGGTTACAGAATCCATGTTCGCTCAATTGGTATAATGGTCCCATTAGCGGGAGACGATCGATCGATTGTCAGCACCGAGGAGGTGGGGACATGTTCATGACGTTAGCGCACCTGTCGGCCGGCATGCTCGCCGTCTGCGGGGCCGCATTCACGTATCGGTATCGCAAGGCCCCTGGAGCCAAGCCCTTCTTCGCGGTGAGCGGGCTGCTGGCATTGGCGGTTTTGGCTTCGAATCTCGAAACCATAAGCGTGGCTGCGGAGGATAAGCTGTTCTGGCGCGGCATTCAGCAGGCATTGTACCTATTCGTCCCGGGAGCGCTTCTCACGCTCGCGATGTCTTATACAGCCTTCGAGCGATATATGAACCGGCGCGTCGGGACGCTCCTCAACCTTGTTCCGGCGGTCGTCGGGGCGGTCTTGCTAGGCGTAGACGGCGCCTATGGCTGGATGCGCACATCGTCTACGATTGATGAACTGGGGCGAATCCAGTCCAAGTCGTCCGCGATCTATGACGGCTTCGTGCTCTATGGCGTCATGCTCCTCTTAGCAGGGATTGTCTTGCTCGTGCGAGATATCCTGTTCACGCGAGGCAGGCAGCGCCGGCAGCTAGCCGTACTGTCAGTTAGCTTGGCGGTGCCTTTCGCAGGCGGCTTGCTCTACATGGCAGGATGGCCGGTGATGGAGGCGCATTGGACCTGGATCGTGATCGCCAGCGTACCGGCAAGCATCCTCTTGATGGGCATCCTCTATAAGTATCAGATGCTACAGACCGTGCCGATTCCGCGCAACAAGCTATTCGATGTCATGACCGAAGGGCTCGTCGTCTTGGACAGCGAGGCGCGCGTGCTCGATCAGAACGAAGCGGCGAAGCTGATCTTGAGCGGCATGGCCGGCATGCCGGCCCGCCAGCTGCTCGGCCGCTCCATCGTGGAGCAGATCCCGGCCTTCGAGGCCGTGCTGCTGCGCTTCCGGGACAAGCGGGAGACGGTATCGGAGCTGTCTTACCAGACATCGGTCGGCGAGCGTTACCTTGCCGTACGTCTGACGCCGGTCAGCACCGGCGCCGTGCTCTCGCTGACGGACGTGACGGAGCTGCGCCGCATGGAGCGGGAGTGGCGGGTGAAGGCATCCACGGACGGATTGACGGGGATCTATAACCGGACCGGCTACATGGAGCGGACGGTACAGGCCTGGGAAGCATCCGCAGCATCCGGCGAGCCGGTGAGCCTGCTCTTGATGGATATCGACGACTTCAAGGCCATCAACGACCGTTTCGGCCATCAGATCGGCGACAAGGCGATCTGCTCCTTCGTCGAATCCGTGCTGGGCGTCGTCGAGATGCCGTTCCTGTTCGGACGGGTAGGCGGGGAGGAATTCGCGCTGACGCTGCCCGGCAGAGGGAAGCGTCAGGCCTACGAGCTTGCGGAGCGGATCCGCCAGACTGTCGAATCGAATGAACTGCCGATTCCGGGGACGGGCGAGCTGCGCTACACGGTCAGCATCGGCATCGCTTGCCGCGGCATCGACGACGCGATCTTCGATAAGGTCTACGCCAGAGCGGACCAATCGTTGTACAAGGCGAAGCGCAACGGGCGCAACCAGACGCAGATTGCATAAGCATCAAACCATACCCTGTACGCCTCGCCAAGCGAACGAACAGCGCCTTCTGCGCTGCCTTGGCGGGGGACGTAGAGGGTTCTTCGCATCCTTAGCCATTCTCGTTATCCCGCGATCGTCCTACAGCGCAGCGGTATTGATGCCGAGAATCGCAAGCCGCCGTTCCGCTTCGCTGCGCAGACCGTGCTTGGCGGCAGGCTCGAGGAAGGCCGCTTCGATGCCGGCCAGCGCAGTTGCAGCCAGCTCCTTACGCTTGAATCCGAACGGCTCCTGCAGGAGCCGAAACTCGCTTGTGATCGTCGTGCCGGAGACGGTCGGATTATCCGTGTTGACGGTCACGATCACTCCTTCGTCGTAGTAGCGGCGCAGCGGGTACGAGGCCCAGCTGTCGACGGCTCTCGTCTGCAGATTGCTAGTCGGGCACATCTCGAGAGGGATGCGCCTCTCCTTCAGGAGCGCCAGCACGGCTGCATCCTCCCGCGCGCGTACGCCATGCCCGATCCGTACGGCGCCGAGTCCCTCGATCGCTTCGCGTATGCTCTCCGGGCCTGCCGCTTCGCCGGCATGGATCGTGGCCGGCAAGCCCAGGGCGGCTGCGCGCTCGAATACGCGCCGGAAGGCGGCCGTCGGGAAGCGGGATTCGTCGCCCGCTAGATCGACGGCAGCCAGGCCGCTGCCTAGCAGCCGGGCAGCCGCATCGACGACGGCGAGGTTCCGCTTCTCCTCGTGATGGCGCATGCAGATCGCGATCGCTTGCGCGGGGATGCCGAAGCGGCGTTCTCCATCCCGGAGTCCGGCGATGACGCGCCGTATCGCTTCATCCGGCGTGAGGCCTTGCCGGACATGCAGCATGGGACCGAACCGCACCTCGATATAGAGCGCGCCGCTCGCAGCGGCTTGCTCGACGGTCTCGCAGGCGACGCGTTCCAGCGCTTCGCCGTTCTGAAGGAAGGGCAGGACGAAGTCGAACTTTTGCAGGTAGGCTGTCAGGCTGCCGGCGTCCTCCCCGACCTGCATATAGGGCAGCAGCTGCTCCTGCGAGACGGGCAGGCTGCGCCCTTGCTCGGCGGCCAGCTCCAGCAGCGTCGAGGGCTTCACGGAGCCGTCCAGATGCACGTGAAGATCCACCTTCGGCAGTGCTTGCACGAAGTCGTATGCCATTCGATCCGCTCCTTCGTATTCCGCGATTCGCGCGGTTGGTGAACGCCATTTTGCGGCAGCGGCGCGCGCGTGCCAACGCGGACAGGCCCCGCAGACAGCGTGGACAATGCCTTCCTGATATTGGATAATATTAGCGTATACCACTCTATTATTCGGAAGGGGATTCATTGATGAAGCTGACATTTCACGGTCACAGCTGCGTACAGGTAGAGACAGGAGAACATACTCTCATTATTGACCCATTTCTCACGGGCAATCCGGCAGCGAAGGTCAAGGCATCGGACATCAAGCCGGATTACGTGCTTCTGACGCACGGGCACAACGATCACATCAGCGATGCGTTCGAGCTGGCCAAGGCGAACGATGCGCTGATCATCGCGCCGAACGAGCTTGCCGTCTACGCGGGCTGGCAGGGCTGCCGCTCGCATCCGATGGGGATCGGCGGAGCGCGAAGCTTCGAATTCGGCAGGGTGAAGCTGACGCAGGCGTTCCATTCCTCGGGCTATGAGCTGCACGATACGCAGCAAATCATCTACATGGGCATGCCGGCCGGCTTGCTGCTCACGATCGGCGGGCTGACGATCTACCATGCGGGGGATACGGCGCTGTTCGGCGACATGAAGCTGATCGGCGAGAGGAACGAGATCGATCTGGCTTTCCTGCCGATCGGGGATAACTTCACGATGGGACCCGAGGATGCGCTGGTTGCGGCACAGTGGATTCGCGCCAAGCGGGTCGTCCCCGTGCATTACGATACGTTCCCGCTGATCCTGCAGGACGGACATGCCTTCGCTAAGGCATTGGCGGAAGAGAGAATCGAGGGCATCGTGCTGGAGCCGGGCGAGTCGCTCGAGCTGTGATCTTGCGTGCCGTGTACGATTAGAATTGCAGCTAGCCGTTCTCAAACCGCGCTTATCCTGTTATTGTAGAGTTATGGTGTTTAAGTATAAGGCAAAGCAGGTGGCAGGGCATGAAGAACGTCACGGTACAAGATCTAGTGAAGCGCTTCTCGCTTGAGGTGCTTGCAGGCGAGAGTCAGTTGACTCGCACGATTACGCAATCGCGAACGCATCGGCCGGGCCTGGAGTTCGTCGGCTATTTCGACTTCTTCCCGACGGAGCGCATTCAAGTGCTCGGCCGTAAGGAAGTCACGTACTTGCTCAAGCAGAGCATCGAAGAACGCATGCTGCATATCGGCAATATCGTCCGCTATCGCCCGCCTTGTTTTATCGTGGCTCCCGGGGCTGATGGGTTGACCAATCTGACGCAATACTGCGACGAAGAGGGCATTCCGCTCCTTCGTACGAACGAGGCGACAACGGAATTCATCGCGAAGCTGGACGGCTACCTGGTCAAGGCGCTGGCACCGGAAGTATCCGTGCACGGCGTCTGTCTCAACGTGTCCGGCATCGGGGTGCTGCTGCGAGGCAAGTCGGGCATCGGCAAAAGCGAGACCGCACACACCCTCATTCGGCGGGGACATCGGCTCGTGGCGGACGACATCGTGACGCTGAAGCGGCTAAGCCCCCATACGCTGCTCGGCACGGGCAGCGAGACGACCAAGGAGTTCCTCGCGCTGCGCAGCGTCGGGCTGGTGAACGTCGTGCGGCTCTACGGCCGCAAGGCGTTCCAGGATGAGTCGCGGATCGTGCTCGACATCGAGCTGACCCGCTGGCAGGAGAATGCGCTTAACAATGAATTGGAGCTGGAGCCTGGGACAACGGAGTACCTCGGCGTACAGGTTCCGCATATCGAAATTCAGCTTCAGCCGGGAAGAGACGTGGCCGGACTGATCGAGGCGGCGGCGAACAATTGGTACCTGCGCCAACAGGGCTACAGCGCGGCCGAAGAATTCATGAAGCGCATCGGCGAGCAGATGGATACCTGATGACGGCATAGAGGCGCTCACCTAACCGGGGAGCGCCTGCTTGCGCAAGCGGCAGGCAAGCTCCGGAAGTGCCGGAAGTGCCGGAAGTGCGGGAAGTGTGGGAAGTGTGGGAAGTGCGGGAAGTGTGGGAAG
>JAEWJS010000195.1 GCA_023386495.1 Bacillota bacterium
GGGGTGGCGGTGTACTTGGAAAGATTCCACCTGTTTCTTGACTTTGACGGTGTGCTTGTTACGAAGTTTTCTAAGCCATCAGAGCGATACGAGGGTATGGAATTCGACCCTGCCTGTTTAGAAACGCTCGAACAGGTTCTCCAATACCTCCGGGAGAGCTTTGACGAAGTAGTCGTGGTCGTAATCAGCAACTGGCGGTTTGAGTTGCCGGAAAAGGAACTCGTTCGGCGGCTACAGGAACATGACGGTATAAGCCCTGCGGCAACCGCCATTCAGGTACTTGGCAAGCAAGGGGATAAACGGTCGGCGTTGACAGCATACATAGAACAGGGCCATTTGCCCGCAAAGCAATACATCATTCTCGACGACGAAAATTTGGGCGACGAGCTGCGACCTATGCAGATTCGTACACGCAGCGAGGATGGCATACGGGACACTTATGGATTGTTAAATACAGTGACCGAATTTTTAAGCCGCTGACGTTGCGGGCCCGGAACGGCGTGAACGCTGTACCACTGGCATTTATACACCTGCGGGAAAGCCGCAAATTTGGACACGCTAGGCCACGGGTTCCACGAGCAAGACGATGTACTTGCCGATACAGATCGAGGTTGTAGCTTGGGGGCGTGAGACACGGAGGACACTCTCCGAGCCTTTGAAGCCGCTGGGAAGGCGGAAATACAGACTCAAGGCACGAGAACGTAAGGGAAACGCCCTTCCGTTTGCCGGTCATACATTATTGGAACTAGACGTCCCGAAAGTGTGCTGCTTGCAGGCAGATGGAGTTGTAAGTCGAGAATACACCGAGAACAGAGTCGGAATAAGTTCGGAATAGGTCTTCGGATTGGCGGGATCCTTGCCAGCGAGGGGGGCGTTTTGGAATAGTCAGAATAGGCCAGTTGCTTTATTCATGGTTGACCTATTGTAGGGCCGGATGTGCGAGTTTCACCCTTTCTTATCTATTCCAACATACATGGGTCTTCTTCAATTCTTTCTAGTCCTACATTCAAACCTATACATATATCTATTCTTATTTGTATTCTAGGCCTATTCTACATATATTCTGTTCTATTCCAAGTGCAAGGTTGCCCGTTTGTACTTAGCCTTCGGGGCGCTGTAATTTCGCCTTTTTTAGTTGAGTGCTGACCGTTTGTTTCGGTCTGGTCATTGCAACGCCTCACTTGGGGGCCTGTACGCCACAACCTCTCTCCGCTCGCGAGCCAATGGCACCCACGCTTCGCCGCTACGATCCAGCCTACACTTGGAACCGAAGTACCCACCGACCTTCTGCTCTGTACAGCCTAATGGCCCTGACGGACTTAATGCAACAAGCGAGCCGCGTAGCAACACAGCCAATTCGATGTACTCACTAGAGGGCACTTTCGCAACAAATCCGTAAGCTGGAGTGATTGGATTAGTTATGGGGAGAACCTGATTGCTGTCGGGGATGAAGAACAGCCGAGCAGAGTAGGAAAGTTTGCAAATTAAGAATACACCGCTATGTAGCCCAAAAGCTCTGGCGGTGTATTTTTAATGCCCTAGAAGTCAACGCGGAGTCAACAAATGACTCATGAAGGTATGTTCAAGGAGGGCCAGACAAACGCTAGTTTGGACCTCTTATGATGCCGCGTACATACAGACAAAGAGCCAGGACCACCATTACGGTGTTGCAACCCTCGGCCCTTAAAGCGAATCAACAATTCTAATGACCAAGCGAGTGGGCTGGAACGTTGCGCCAAATCGATGTTACAAAATTTGTTCGCAACTTGAAGTTAGCACCCAGAAGGTTGTAGAGATTGACTTATCGGAAAATCAATTATCGTTGTTCCTGTTCTAGGAGGCTGATGAACTCGTTTACTTTTTTTTCAAATAGACACGAAGGATTTGGTAATATTTTGTCGAATAATAATTATCAAAATCTATCCTCCTTGTCCCACCACTAATTTTGTTAGGGGGTTTATTATGTCAGTTGACTCAGAGAAAATGTACCACTATCGCAATGGTATTGATTTACTAGAATCAAAAGAATTCGACGAACAAAGAGAATCAATTGCTCAATTTATAAAGAGTCAATGTAAAAGTGAGAATCTACACTTATTAATTGGGTCTGGTTGCTCTTTACCTTCTATTCCCTTAATGGGGAAAACATTTGAACAGATCAAGAATAACATTAATGAAGTCAAAATGGTTTTAGGAAAATTCAATGGGGATAGTAAAGACATAGAGGGCTATCTGAATTGGTTAAATACCGGAATAAGCTTCTTTGAAGAAACCTCTGCGGATTATTTGAAATATAGAAAAGCATTTGATGCTACGAAAAAAGAATTATTAAAGTCAATTAGAGTAAATTACTATGATGAATCGGATACCACTACTAACACTACACTTGTGAACTATCTTAATTTTTACAATTGCATTTTTTCGCAACGTGGATATAACAAAAATGCACCAATCAATGTTTTTACAACAAATTACGATTTATTCAACGAAGTTGCTTTAGAAAAACTCGGTATTCATTATACAAACGGGTTCCGGGGTAGTGTTAATCGTATGTTTGACCCTGCAGAATTTAGATTAAGATTGGTAGATGACGAAAATCGATATAAAGATAAATGGAGTGCTATAAGACGATACGTGAAGCTCTACAAAATTCACGGCTCTATTGATTGGCAATATAGTAATGCCTTGAATGCAATAATACAAACAAATTCTAAAACTTATACAAAAACCGATGAAGCTACAGATATTATGATTTATCCTACAGTTCATAAACATTTTGAAACTCAGCAAACCCCTTATTCCGAACTATTCAGGGAATTCACAATAAATCTTCAAAAGAAAAACTCGACACTAATTGTTCTTGGATATGGTTTTCCGGATGAACACATTAATCAGTTAATTGCTCAATCATTGAACAATGAAGACTTTACGTTGATTATTTTTGGTGATAAAGATGAAGAAAAGGCAACTGCATTTATTAGTCAGCATCAAGGAAGGCAAAACCTGCACTTTATCGGCGGTGCATATAACGGTTCTAGTCAAAATGGACATCACTTTCACAATGTTATTGAGATGCTAGGACAAGGTGATAATCATGCATAATAAAAATAGTATAGGCATCGTGAGCAAGGTGTTTACAAATAAGATCGTAATAGAGGTTCCTGATACAAATAAATTAATTAACAACTTACTTGGGGACTTATACATCTGTGATGGTATTAATAGTTTAGTCACCATTCACAAGTCAAATCATCAAAAATTTATTTATCAGATTTTAAGTTTGTATGAACTAGAAAAGCCCTACGATAACGAACAGGAGCTCTCAAAGTTTTCTGAGAAAGCTTATTTTGAAGCAATACCTTTAGGGGAGATCTTAGACGATGGTTTCCATTTTGGATTATCACGTTTCCCAATGATTGGTGCAGACGTATTTCAAACCGTTAGAAAAGACATTGATACAATTTTTTACTTAAATGATGTAAAACTATCAATATCTCTTGGTTATTTGTCAAGCCATCAAGAATACTCACCAAGGTTTTCCCTAGATAAATTATTAACACACCATTTAAGTATATTAGGGAATACCGGATCGGGAAAATCTACAACAGTCCGAAAACTATTATATGAGGTGTATGAATCAGCGATCAGAGATAAAATTGATATTGATTCTACTAATTTCGTGATATTTGATGTTCATGATGAGTATGCATCTTTACCAAGTAATCATACACAGTCAATAAACGTGGGTGGGGAACTTTCTATTCCACTAGAAACATTATCAATAGATGACTGGATTAACTTAGTGCAACCTTCATCTGCTGTGCAACTGCCGATTTTACTGAATGGACTAAGACTAGCAAATATTTTAGAGCAAGATATTGATCGATCTAAGTGGGTTAAAGTTTATTGTGCTCTAGAACTATATAACAATGTTCAGACCGAAGCAGTTGCCAAAAGAACAAAAATTGTAGGCTTACTAAGCAGTGTTAATGATCCTCGAATTAATTCAGTGCTACAGGGTTACGATTCAAAATTTGGTAGTATGTCTAATGATACAGCCTTTAAAGATACACTTAAACAATACATAGCAGATAAAACAAGTCTTGAATATGATGAGTGTAGGGAATATATTCAAAATCTATTGGATTTATCCGACTGCTCAATAAAAAAACTCAAATCAATTGAACTTGGTATTGAAATTACTTTTCTATTTGAAGAAGCAAAAGGAAATGCACAAGTAAGATCATACTGCTCTACATTAATGACTCGAATAAACAATCTAATTTCAACATACTCTGCAACACTTTTTGATGATGACGAACAAAAAATAAAAAAATTCCAAGAAGTTACTCGTTTTGAAAAAGGATATACTGTGTTTAAAGTCTCTAGTATGAACGATTCAGATTTACTATTTTTTACGGGCTATATGTTGAGGGTTGTCTATAATTCTCAAAAAGCCACTCGCAGTGATCAAACAATTATTAATAAATTGTTTCACTTTGTTTTAGACGAGGCCCACAAGTACATTACTGAAAATAAAGAGGGTATCCATCAATCATTACAAATATTTGAGCAAATCGCCAAAGAAGGCCGGAAATTTGGGATATTCATGATACTTGCAAGTCAACGACCAGGTGAACTCTCAAGAACAGTGTTATCCCAATGTAATAACTTTGTTCTTCATAGAATACGGAACAATATAGATTTAGAACAAATGAGGAAAAGTATACCGTATTTAAGTGATGCACAATTAACAAGAATATCGTACTTACGTACGGGGTCAGCTTTACTGGTTGGTGAAGCATTTTCAATACCTATGGAGATAGTTATACAGGGAGAAGAGTACGGGGATATTTCGAAAACTATTTGCCCATCTGAATCATGGAAACCATTGCTTAATAGTCCCCATGCTTAAGATGATATATAGGCTGAAGGATATAAATAATATAATTATAAGGGCGGAATGATATTGAAACAGGTAGATGAAAATATATTTGAGGCAGAAAGTTGGTTAGATCTGCATAAGGAACTGTTTGATTTTGGGCCACATCCTGATCACGGTCGTTTTCGTGCAAATTTTGCTTATCGTGGACTTGATCGAGCCCAATATAATCTAGTTACAAGCTTAATGAGAATAGAGAATACCAAGATGGAACCGCACCTATTGCGTAATTTTAAGAAGTATGCCAGATCAGTCCTTAAAGACCAAAAGAATGATTGGGAGCTTTTGTCTGTAGCTCAACACTATGGTTTACCAACGAGGCTACTTGATTGGTCATTTTCACCTTATGTTGCATTACACTTTGCAACTTCAGATATTAATGCCTATAGTGATGCTGGCGCTGTGTGGTGCCTAGATATGTTAAAGGTCAACGAATTGCTACCACATGAGTTTAAAGAACAATTGGAAGGAAATAAATCTTATGTATTTACAGTTGATCTTTTACAGAACGCTTGTAAAGAATTCGAGGAGTTTGATAGTAAAAAAGGTAGTGGTGACGACTTTGTAATTTGCTTAGAACCACCCTCACTGGATGAAAGGATCGTAAACCAATATGCAATGTTTACAGTCATGACAAATAGAGACCGTAGCATAGATGACTGGTTAAGGCAACACCCAAATTTATATAAGAAAATAATAATACCTGCGGAGTTAAAGTTAGAGGTTAGAGATAAGTTAGATCAAGCCAACATAAATGAAAGAATGATTTACCCTGGATTACAGGGCATTAGTGCATGGTTGAAAAGGCATTGTACAAATACTAAATTAATGACACCAAAGACGACTTTATAGCTGGAGTAATTGAATTAGTTATGGGAGGGCCTGATCATCATTCTCTCCGAATTAAAGCACCGGTGGCGCTCATCACCAAGCAGGTACAATGGACCCGACGGAACAAAGACGGCAAATGCGCCAGATGGGCACTTCTTGGTACGCCTTGATGTACTTCTTGAAGGCATTTCCACAAGGAATCCGATAGTTGGAGCGATTGGATATCATGGCTAGATAACCCCATCGCCGTTGGGGATGAAGGAAAACCGAGCAAGGCATAACAGTATGAAGATTTCGAGTTCATCGCCATGCGATTTGTTGGAACGGCGATGAGGGTTTTTAAATGCGAAGTTAATAAGTAATCAACACTCGGTTTATGAGATACTTACATACGTTTCAGACCAGTCGAGCGCTCGTATTTCACTCGGTGAGCTGTAGAAACAATAAAGGGTCGGGGCTGCATTGCCATAACGGTGCTGCAAACCCGGCCCATTTGTATACGAGTCAACAATTAAACGGTACAATTGTGCCATTCAACGAGAACTCAATGTGTCAAGTTCGATCATGGTTGTTTTACCTGTCATTATCCTGCATCAATTGTCAGGCTAATAGATCAGCTGAATGATATGCTCCTCATGAAAGGAGGGATTGACGTGGATTGGCTTCAACGGATGAATCTGGCCATCGACTACATCGAGGATCACTTAGACAGCCATATCGATTACGATCAGATTGCGAGAGTTGCACTATGCTCTGTGTATCAATTTCAACGGATGTTCTCGTTTGTGCTCGAAATTCCATTATCCGATTATATCCGGCGCAGACGGCTAACGCTTGCGGCATTCGACTTGCAGGACAAGCGGAACAGAGTTACGGACGTTGCCTTAAAGTATGGGTATGAGACGCCTGAGTCATTCTCAAGAGCTTTTCAGAATTTACACGGCCTGACCCCTACTGCGGCACGCTATGCAGGCAGCCAGTTGAAGGCTTATCCTCGCATCTCCTTTCAATTGACCTTAAAAGGAGTTACTGAGATGAATTATCGCATCGAGGAGCGCGAAGCTTTTCAAGTATTCGGTCTGGAAGACGTGTACGGGATTGATACCATCGCCAACCAAGAAGGCATATCGATCCCGGAGGTATGGCAGAACATATGCGGCAATGGATATATTGAGGGATTGATCCAATCGATTAACGGGGATTGGCGCGCCGAGGGGCGATTCGGTCATGAGCTTAGCGAGATCTTTGCATTCGATTCCTACAAATTCACGAGCAATACGACATTCCCTTATCTCATCGGGTGCTATAGATTAGCGGATAGCAAAATCGATGGCTATACGGTTGTCGACGTCCCGGCTTCGACCTGGGCGGTGTTCTCGACCTTGAACGACGGGAATAGCAGCGGTAACTACGATCTGCGTTCCCTGAAAAATCGGATCTTCTCTGAATGGCTGCAAACGTCGAAGTATACTATTATTGATGGCGGAAATTTTGAGATGTATTGTACGAATCAAGACGGCTATCAGTATTGCGAGTTGTGGTATCGAATCGAGGAGAAGGAATAGTCAGCAATCTATACAACTTCGCCTCGAAGCCTTTAAGGTATATCAATTATTAAATACATCGCCATGTAGCCTTAGGGCTGAGACGATGTATTTTTTATGCCCCGAAGCCAACGGCCGGTTGGGCCAAGGCAGTGTGCCTTTTTATTGCTCTCGTATGCAGGAACGAAGTGGGTATGATTAGAGGGAAAAGTAATTTAAAATAATTTCGAGGACGTGTCGATTTCCGGAAATGCCGTTCGTCGTATAGTAAATCGATGAAATGTCAATTAAGAGGGGGATATATGATAAATCACGTTGTTTCGAAGGATGGCACGTCTATTGCCTACACGAAAATCGGACAAGGGCCTGCCTTGATTTTGGTGGATGGTGCGCTCTGTTACCGGGCTTCCGGTCCGAATGGGCCACTTGCAGAGCTGCTGTCGCCGCATTTCACCGTTTACACGTATGACCGTCGCGGACGAGGAGACAGCAACGAGATGAAGCCTTACGCGATTGAGCGGGAAGTCGAGGATATTGCGGCGCTGATCGAAGCAGTAGGTGAATCAGTTCATGTTTATGGCATTTCTTCCGGCGCCGCTCTAGCGCTCGAAGCGGCAAAGCGCCTCCCTTCCATTACGAAGCTCGTTCTATATGAGGCTCCGTTTGTCGTCGAGACCAGCCGGCCTCCGGTTCCGGACAACTATGCGGCCAAGTTGGACGAGTTGTTGGCAGCGAATCGGCGAGGCTCGGCAGTAAAGCATTTTATGAGAACAGGAGTAGGACTTCCCGCACTGGTTGTGGCGATGATGCCGCTTATGCCCGCATGGTCGAAACTAAAAGCGGTTGCGCACACTCTCCCATACGATACGCAGTTAACGGTCGATTTTCAGAAAGGAAAACCGCTTGTAGCCGATTACTGGTCTTCAGTGACTGTTCCCGCGCTTGTCGTATATGGCAGCAAAAGCCCCGCATGGATGCAAAACGGGATGCAGTCGCTCGCCAAGGTGCTGACTCAAGCGGTTGGCCGGGTATTGGAAGGCGAGAGTCACATTGTGAAGCCACAGTCGCTCGCGCCGCTGATCATAGATTTTTGCAAAAACAATTCGTATACCGAGGAGTGAGTCGTCATGAAATTTATAACGACACTTATACAGGAAAAGAAAACGGCGACCGGAATTCAGGTCCCGGACGAAATTGTGGAGGCTCTTGGTGGGGGAAAAAAGCCGCCGGTCAAAGTGACGATCGGTTCATACACCTATAGAAGCACTATAGCGTCGATGGGCGGAAGGTTCATGCTGCCAGTGAGCAAGGCGAATCGCGACGAGGCGGGCATTCAGGCAGGAGATGAAATCGAAGTCCAACTTGAGCTGGACACCGAGCCGCGCGAGGTTGGCGTACCGGATGATTTTGCGGAAGCACTGGGTCATTATACGGAAGCTCAGAGCTTTTTCGACAGTTTATCCTATAGCAATAAGCGCCGGATCGTATTAAATATCGAAGGCGCCAAAGGTGCTGAAACAAGGCAGCGACGCATCGAGAAGTCCATCAGCTTGCTGCGCGAAGGCAAGTTTCAGTAAATAAAAATGGCCAAATGGCGTCTTTCTTTAAAGAACTTAAATCGATGGGGGTGCAGAAAAATGTCGGACAATTGGAATACATACTTTTCGCATATCGATAACAAACCTGCTTCTTATTTGTTGGACATGGACCCTTGGTCAGATGGCGAGCACGAGGAATTTGTGCATCTGTACCGGCTCAGTGTCATTCTCAATGAGCCCAATGAGGATGGGCTTACCACCCAAGAGGAAGCGGCCGTATTGAACCGGATGGAGGATGTGCTTAACGATTCGTTAAGTCGCCGTTACCTGTTTGTCGGAAGGATCACCACGAACGGCAGGAGAGACTTCTACTACTATACGGATTCTGCGGACGGAGAGGAGTTGCAGTCTCGCGCTGATAAAGCTGTGAGGCATTACCAATATCACATCAACCGCGTGGAAGAAGAGAAACCAAGAGACTTCTATTACGAATCTTTGTTTCCCAGCAAGAGCGAACGGCAGCGAATCGCTAACCGGCAATTGATCGAACAGCTCCGGGCGCTGGGGGATCAACTGGAGAAACCAAGAACGGTAAATCACTGGATTTACTTCGATTCAGCAACATCATGCAATCAATTCAAGGATAACGTTCAACAGGCCGGCTTCCGAATCGAGAATCAAGATTCTGAGGATAACAAGCATTCATTAAGGATTTCTAGAGATGACGTTGTCCAGTTCCACGCGATCAGCGAGGTCACCGATTATTTAGTTGCTGTATCCGAAGAATATGAAGGCGATTACGATGGCTGGGAAACCAAGGTGATCAAGGGCAGTATCCTCAGCAGGCTGTTTAAGGCGAAGAAATAGGCCGGGGTATCAGCTTGTGTTAGTATAAATAATGTAGTTAGATCGAATAAAGGAGATTTGCTGGAATGTATAGAACAGTAAGCGATTTTTTGGTGGATTGGTCAAATTCTGTAGAAGGAACGCTTAAAGTGCTTCATTCACTCGCTGATGATAAGTTAGACCAGGCAATCGTCGAGGGGCATAGCACACTTGGCTGGCTTGGTTGGCATTTGGCGACCTGCCCAGCGTTTTTTATGGGTCAGGTTGGCCTGAAAGTAGTCCCATCAGGTGACGTGAAACAAATACCAAATACGGCTTCGGAAATTGTTATTGCGTATTCAACCATTGCCGAAGAAGTAAAGCTTGTAGTGGAAAACAATCTAACAGATGGTAAAATGGTCGAAGGCATCGAAACCTTTGCTGGAACCATGCCTCGCGGCGCAATGCTTAGAACCTTAATTGATCACCAAACACATCATCGTGGTCAAATGACAGTGCTGCTTCGCCAAGCAGGGCTACATGTTCCTGGGGTTATCGGTCCAACAAAAGAAGGGAATAGGTAAGAGATCTCTGATGATATAGAAAGCATCCTTCATGTGTTACGATGTGGAGGGCTGTGACAGGTTGCCAAGGGGCCAGCTGCCACAGCCCTCTTTTGGCTGAAGATAGTAAGCTCCTGCGCCAGCCCAAGTGAGCGTGTCGCGGCGGAGAACGAAATCAATCTGGTGAGCTCTTCACGTATTACCGAGATACGGTACTGCTCGGGGTTGGAGTTCTGGAGAAAAGTACGATGCTTCACGGATTCGCAAGCATAGGTATGTTCACGAATGATAATTATCGTAGGCAAGGAATAGGGCGAAACCTTATTCTTCAATTGAAATCGTGGTGTTACAGCCACCAATAAGATCAGGGAGGGTTCTCTATGACTACATCCGCCATTACGATTCAGAAAATCACCCAAATTTCCATTCCTGTGACCGAGGTTGGAAGATCCGTAGATTTTTACGAAAAGACGTTGGGACTGCCCGTTCTATATAGTCAGGCAAACATGGCACTGCTCGAATGTTCCGGTATCCGGCTGCTATTAAGCTTGCCAGAGACGCCTGCGTTCGATCATCCTAGCTCCACTGTGTATTTTCAAGTAGAAGATATAGAGGGCTCCTATCAAAAGATGGCGAGTAGCGGAGTGGACTTCATGAGTAAGCCGCACAAGGTTGCCGAGTTCAACGGGTACGCGGTCTGGATGGCATTCTTCTACGATCCTGATCGAAACATTCATGCGTTAACCAGCGAAGTTGCGCTGTAGTAGGATCACAAGTGTGAATAAAGGGGGCGTGTCAAATGCAACGCTCTGCGAGAGCAGATAACATTCTAGCGCAGATCAACGGGAACACTAAGCTAGGCGACTTACGGAAAATCGCGAAGGACATCAAAAAAGATCACGAATTAGCAATGGAACTTTGGTCAACCGAGTCGTATTTGCCCAGACTGTTGGCTGTATTAATTATGGACAACAAGCTTCTAACACAAGATACGCTAAATCAGCTTGATAAGGATATGCAGATACATACGTACGATGAGCGAAATAACATAATGGATTGGTTAATGGCGAACCAGTTGACCAAGGACAAGAAGACAATTGCGTTGATGGAGTCATGGGAGAACAGCCCTTCTGCTCTGCAGAGGCGAACCTTCTGGTACTATAAAGCGCGGTTGAGATGGACGGGCCAGACGCCGCCGGATAACAACGCAGACCTCCTGTCTGCAATTGAAGCTAGTATCACACAGGAAGAACCGGAAGTGCAGTGGGCGATGAATTTTACTGCAGGCTGGATCGGCATATATGATGAAGAGAATCGAGAACGGTGTGTGAAGCTTGGCGAATCTACCGGTCTATATAAAGGCGAAATGGTGTCAAAGGGCTGTACCCCCAATTATTTGCCGGAGTTCATTGTGATTGAAGTGAATAAACGAAAGAATAAGTAGTTACGGCAGTAATTTGGAACAAGAATAAAAGCATAATAAAAGGCCGTGACAGCTTGCCTTGTGCAAGCTGCCACGGCTCTTCACCATATACAAAATCCAATCACCCTTAACTAATCGATAATTTCCCCTTATAGAACTCCACGAAATAACTGCTAGCCTGCGCGGTACCGTCGATGAGAAGGACCGGCCCCGTTATTTTCTTCGTGATGCCGTTGAACGTGCCCTCCATCGCGCCGATGGCGACCTCCAGCACGTTCCCGTTATACAGAATCATGACGGTCTTCGAGCTGGCATCCCACTTGACCTCCGCTCCGAGCTCCTCAAAAGCTTCGCGAAGCGACACAAGCTTCCTCTCCGTGTCGAATTGGCTCTTCTTAATCGTAGCGTGCACGCCCCAGTTGCCGTCCACCACCTGCGTAATCCCGAAGTCGGCGGATACCGACATAAGGGAGTAAGCCTCGTCCTCGCTCATGCCAATGCCGTTCATCAGGAAGCGCCGTGTCTTGTAGGCGGCATCCTTCAATGCCTTATCCACGGAGGAGTTGTTGAAAATCTCCTTCTGCGCATTGTCGCCAAGTTCGGCCAGATGGTTAGCGTAGCTAAAGCCGTGCACGACCCATTCGTCCTCGTTCTCCAGCAGCGGGAAATCCAGGTCGAGGAGTTTGTTGTTCAGCGTGTTCTTCTTATGCAGAATGATCTGAATATCGCCCGTGAGCGAAGTCTCGATCGCCGTACCGCTCATCTCGGAGTCGCCTTGGCCGGCATGCGGGTCGCCTACGGAGAGCAGTGCGCCTTCGACCGCTACCGGATAGTACATCGTTGCGCCTTCCGTCACGCGCCAGTCGTCGATGTTGCCGCCGAAGTAGGAAGGGGGAACGGAGTCGACGATGTCCGCTTCCTTGGGCGCCACCCCCATCGTACCGAAATGTAGGCGAACCGGGACTTTCACGCCTTCTAGAAAATCGAAGTTCCGCTCGATCGATTCGGGATCGACGACGACGCCCGGGTAATCGATCGTCGGATGCGCAGTGCCGGAGGGATCTGTCTGCGTCGTCCATCTATAGCTGTATAGAGCGGTGGCGTAATCCACAGCGCCGCTGGTATCCAGTTCATAGATGGTAATCACCTCCCTCTTCTTCGGCTCTTCGACCATATCGCCATAGAGGTATCCCCAGTTCGCGGCAGCGTTCGAACCGAATGTCTTGCCCGCGTAATCCGCATTGCCGTTAGGGCGCAGTCTCATATCCAGAATTCGGACCTCCAGCACATCGCCCGGTTCGGCGCCCTTCACGGCGATAGGGCCGGTGAGAATATGTACGCCCGGTCCGCGGTCAGGTACGTTCTTCTCCGTCTCGGTCCAATGGTAGATGTCTTCGACGCCGATATCGCCCTTAATCATGCGTTCGTAGTCGTCACCCGAGTGATGCGTGACCGTCTCGACCGTCACGATGTCGCCCGAGTCGACAGTCAATACGGGATCGCCGATGCCGATATTGCCCCAACGGACGTTCTCGGCACTTGCGGTGATGCGATGCGTGGTCGGTCGGGTCGCCGTTTCCTCTGACGCGGCACTGACCATCGGAACGGAGAGCTGTACGGCAAGACAGGCTGCTGCAATAGCGGCAAACTTCGGTTTATTCCTCATCTTCACTGCTCCTCACCTTTATATTGGACATCTACCCCGCCGCTGGAAGGGGGATAGGTATCTTCTTCCTTCCTTACTTACTTGCGGAGCCTGCATGGCGGGTATTGCCAGAGCCAGCTTCTGGCCTCGGCCCAGATGGCATCGCGCAGCTGCTCAAGCTGCCAGACCCGGTATCCGAGCATGCGGATCACGATCCCTCGGTGGGCGGACAGGCTTGCTCCGGCCAGAATGTCGTGATCCGGCGAAGGCGTTGGCAGCAAGGCTCGGATGCGGTGCAGGAGCTCATCGCCTGCGCGATCCGCGATGATCCAGAATACGCCGCTGTGCGTGTAGTTCTCCATCGCGCCAAGCCCTGAATAATTGTGGACAGCTGGCTCGAGCAAGAAGCGATCCCACGCGACGATTCTGCCTTCTCTCTTGATCTCGGTGCGGGCGGAGAAGGAGTCGAACTGGAACTGTTCACCTCGATGCGTCCGTCCTGGCGTCGTGATCTCCGCATAGAGCAGAGCAGCGCCTTCGGCTAACTGGAAGGTTGTCGCCGCTTCGAGCCTGCTTCCCGCATAGGGGATGGTCGGCTCCGGAAAATACTCGAGAATAGCGTCACGTTCGAGCGTGAAACGATAGTCTGTTCGCGCGCCGTGGTTCGGAGCGGGATGTACCTTCGTATAGGATTGGTTGGTTAGGATCAGGTGAGAGCGTTCCTGCAGCAGAATGTCCATCTCATAGCTGTCGCCGTCCATGAGGCCGGGGGAGACATCCATCAGGATGAGCGATAATGCCCCGGATGTCTCGTCCCGGAAGGTCTTGGTGATCTTCAGCGGCGCTTCATGATAGCGCTCGGTCAGGACGGTATCGCCTCCGATCAGCCGGCATGCTGCTCGGAGGGAAGATGACCTAAGCGTGGGCGTGCGGGTGGCTGTCGGCCGAATGCTTATGTTCATGTTCATGCTTGTGAGGGGCTCCGATCTGGTGTTCGATCCAGTGGATGATCGTATCCAGTCCCTCGCCTGACATCAGATTCGTCATTACATACGGCCGGCTGCCGCGCATGTGTTCTGTATCCTGCTTCATGACGTCCAGGCTGGCTCCGACATAAGGGGCGAGATCGATCTTGTTAATGATCAGCAGATCCGACCGCATGATGCCGGGACCGCCCTTGCGCGGAATCTTCTCGCCTTGCGCCACGTCGATGATATAGATGAAGCGGTCTACCAGCTCCGGGCTGAAGGCTGCGGCCAGATTGTCGCCGCCGCTCTCGATGAAGATAATCTCGAGGTCGGCGAACCGCTGCTCGAGCTGCTCGACGGCTTCGAAATTCATGGAGGCGTCCTCGCGTATTGCCGTATGCGGGCAGCCGCCGGTCTCGACGCCGATGATCCGGTCCTCATCCAGTGCCGCCTGACGGATCAAGATACGCGCATCCTCGGCGGTATAAATGTCATTAGTGATGACGCCTAAGCTGAAGCGGTCGCGCATCGCTTTGGACAATTTCTCGACGAGCGCGGTCTTCCCGGAGCCGACGGGTCCGCCGATTCCGATCCGGATCGGACGATCCGACTCGATTGCGATGGGTGTCTCCCATTGATCATGCGAATGGTTAGCGCCTTGGCACATAGTAATACCCTCCTAAGGTTATGAATTGAATTTCTCTATGACATGAAGAGTCTCGAGTATAAGGTTTCGTGCTGCATGGCGCGAATGTCATGTGCCGTTGCGAAGGCATGCAATTCGTCGGCGCTAAGGTCGCGGACGGCCAGCCATTCCTGCTCGGCGATGATCTGAAGGCGGCGGATGAGGACTTGGCCTTCGGTCTGGCCGATCGGCATGAGTCGCAGGGCGCTGTTCACCATGGTGGTAATGCTGGTGTACAAGTAGCCCTGCACGGCAGTGTCCAGCTCGACATTGAGCTTGCGGCTGATCCATGCGAATACGATAGGCACCGTTCCGTAACCGCCATGCAGCTCGAGCGCGTGCTCCAATTCCTCGAGGTCGATTTCGGGATAGAGCGATTTGCCCAGCCTGATGAGCCGTTTGCCCATTTTGTGGATGCCTTCCCTAGACTCTCGAGAGGTGCGTTGAACATGCAGAATCTTGTCGAAGAGCGCGATTTTCCAAGTGTCATTATCGTCCATGGCCAGGTAGGTGCCCTTCACGGCAAGACCTTCAAGCCTCACCAGCCCGGCATGGACCTGTCCGGTCATATACGCTTCAAGCTGCTGCGCATTCGTGACTAATCCTTGCTGCACATAGCTCTCCAACCCGAAGGAATGCGAGAAACCGCCGATGGGCAATGCGGAATCAAGCAATTGGACATAGGTGAGAAAGGACATGTTAGGCGCCATAGCGTAGAAGCCTCCCCTGTCAAACAGACTTAAGCAATAGCCGTCAGAACAAATAATAGCGCTGCGCCATCGGCAGGACGTCTGCCGGCTCGCAAGTCACGGGCGATCCGTCGACTTTCACTTCGTAGGTTTCCGGATTTACCTCAATCGTCGGCGTCTGGTCATTGTGAATCATATCCTTCTTGCCGATCTTACGGCAGTTGCGCACCGGCTCGATCTGCTTCCGAAGCCCGAGCTTCTCATGAACGCGGCTCTGGTAGGCAGCTTCCGATAGGAAGGTGATGGACGTGCTGGATACGGCGCGGCCATAGGAGCCAAACATATGGCGTCCGTATACCGGCTGAGGCGTCGGAATCGATGCATTCGGGTCTCCCATCTGGGAATAGGCAATAAATCCGCCCTTGAGGATCAGCTCAGGCTTCACGCCGAAGAAAGCGGGATTCCACAATACGAGATCCGCCCATTTGCCGGGTTCGATCGAGCCGACCAGATGCGATATGCCATGCGCAATTGCCGGATTGATGGTGTACTTGGCGACGTATCGCTGGAGCCTGAAGTTGTCGCCGCTGCCGGCAGCCTCATCCTCGGGCAGTTCACCGCGCTGCCGCTTCATCTTATCGGCCGTCTGCCAAGTGCGGGTGATGACCTCGCCGACGCGTCCCATCGCTTGCGAGTCGGAGCTGATGATGCTGAATACGCCCAGATCATGCAGGATATCCTCGGCGGCAATCGTCTCGGGCCGGATACGCGAATCCGCGAAGGCGACGTCCTCCGGAATGGAGCTATCGAGATGATGGCAGACCATCAGCATATCCAAGTGTTCTTCGATCGTGTTCACGGTATAGGGGCGAGTCGGATTCGTTGATGATGGGATAATATTCGGTTCGCTTGCGGCGCGGATAATATCCGGGGCATGCCCGCCTCCGGCGCCTTCCGTATGATAGGTGTGGATCGTTCGGCCGCGGATTGCGGCGAGCGTGTCTTCGACGAACCCTGCTTCATTCAAGGTGTCGGTATGGATGGCAACCTGTACGTCGTATTGGTCGGCAACCGTCAGGCAGCAATCGATCGCGGCCGGCGTCGTGCCCCAATCCTCATGCAGCTTCAGACCGATTACGCCTGCCTCGATCTGCTCGATTAACGGCTCCGCTGTCGAACAATTGCCTTTACCGAGGAAACCGATGTTCATCGGAAAATGTTCCGCAGCCTCGAGCATTCGATGGATGTTCCAGGCGCCCGGCGTACAGGTGGTGGCATTCGTGCCCGTTGCCGGGCCCGTTCCCCCTCCGATCATCGTGGTGATGCCGGAAGCAAGCGCGGTCTCGATCTGCTGCGGACAGATGAAGTGGATGTGCGTGTCGATGCCGCCGGCGGTGACGATTAAGCCTTCGGCGGCAATGACCTCTGTCGATGCGCCGATCACCAGATTCGGATGAACGCCATCCATCGTATCCGGGTTGCCGGCTTTGCCGATGGCCACAATACGCCCGTCGCGGATGCCGATATCGCCCTTCACGATCCCCCAATAATCGATAACCACCGCATTCGTGATCACGACATCCAGTGCGCCGGAGGCTCGTGTTGCCCTAGAAGATTGACCCATGCCGTCGCGGATGACCTTGCCTCCGCCGAACTTGCACTCGTCGCCGTATACGGTGTAATCCTCTTCAATTGTCGCCCATAATTCGGTATCGGCTAACCGAACCGCGTCTCCGGTCGTCGGACCGAAGATGGATGCATATTGCTTGCGAGACATGAGGCTCAAGGCCGAGTCCCCTCCTCCCATAGCTGCAGCTCCTCGAGCAAGGAGACTGTGTCCTCCGGCATATCGGCGGAGCCGTTGGTCAGTCCGTTCAGCCCGAACACTTCCCTTGTTCCGCCGAGCGCTACGACCTCGACCGGCTTCTCCTCTCCCGGCTCGAATCGCACGGCTGTGCCGGCCGGAATGTTCAGTCTCATCCCGTAGGCGGACAGACGGTCAAAACGGAGTGCGCGATTCACCTCGTAGAAGTGATAATGCGAACCGACCTGTACGGGCCGATCGCCGCTATTAATGACAAGGATCGTTGCGGTTATCCGCTCGGCGTTGATTGTGAGGCTGCCTTCCTTCGTACGGATTTCCCCTGGAATCATGATGGATACCTCCCGGTGGCTTTAGCCTCGAATTGGCTCGTGAACAGTGACGAGCTTGGTGCCGTCAGGAAACGTAGCTTCTACCTGAACCTCCTTGATCATCGCGGGCACTCCCTCCATGCAATCGGCGACACGAAGGATCGTCCCGCCGTATTCCATTAATGCCGCAACGGACTTGCCGTCTCTTGCGCCTTCCATAATCTCCGATATGAGAATGGCCATGGCTTCCGGATAATTCAGCTTCGTTCCGCGTTCTTTGCGCTTTCGGGCGAGCTCGGCGGCATAACTGATTAACAGCTTTTCTCTCTCCCGCTCGGTAAGATGCATGGGTGACCTCCTCTGCGAATATGATGATGTAAGTATATATAACATAAAATCAGGAAACTAAACAGGTGATTTCGAAAATTGCTGGGTTTGAATCATTAAATGGGTAATATATGTTACATATGTGTAAGGTTAACCGGACAATTCGAGAACATTTTATTTAACCAAGTGAATTAATGTAAACTATATTGACACGAATATAACCTCAACCATATAATCAAAATGCGAACGATACATAGTCCATTCCAGAGAATGTTCGTGAATTGGAGAGACCATATCGGTAAGGGAGAGGGTTGGAGAGATGAAGAAACCGGTACTGAAGAGCTTGGTGGTTATGGTTGTGGCAGTATGCATGGTTCTTGCAGGTTGTGCGGCGAATAACAATGCAGGCAATGCCAACGAGCCGGCATCCGCGGGAACGAATGGCGGAGATGCGTCCGGCGACACGATCAAGGTCGGCATTCTGCATTCTCTCAGCGGTACGATGGCGATCAGCGAAGTATCCGTTAAGGATTCCGAGATGATGGCGATTAATGAGATCAATGCTGCGGGCGGCGTACTCGGCAAGCAGATCGAGCCGATCGTAGAAGACGGCGCATCGGATTGGCCGACCTTCGCAGAGAAGGCCAGAAAGCTGATCCAGCAAGACGAAGTAGCGACTGTATTCGGCGGTTGGACATCGGCAAGCCGCAAGGCGATGCTGCCGGTGTTCGAGGAATTGAACGGATTGCTGTGGTATCCCGTTCAGTATGAAGGCTTGGAAGCTTCGCCGAACATCTTCTACACAGGGGCAACAACCAACCAACAGATCGTACCGGCGGTAACCTGGCTGCTTGAGAACCGCGGCAAGAAATTCTTCCTGTTAGGCTCCGACTATGTATTCCCTCGCACGGCGAACAAAATCATCAAGGCACAGCTGGAAGCGGAAGGCGGCGAGACCGTAGCCGAAGAGTACACCCCGCTTGGCCATACGGACTATAGCACGGTCATCAGCAAGATTAAAGAAGCGGATCCGGACGTCGTATTCAATACGCTGAACGGCGACAGCAACGTCGCTTTCTTCAAGCAATTGAAGGATGCCGGCATAACGGCCGCGGATCTGACCACGTTATCGGTTAGCGTGGCGGAAGAGGAAATCCGCGGGATCGGCACGGACGTTCTGGAGGGACATCTGGCAGCCTGGAACTACTATCAGACGACGGAAACGGCGGAGAATACCAAATTCGTTGAAGCTTATAAGGCAGCATACGGGGCTGATCGCGTTACCGCAGACCCGATTGAAGCGGGTTATATCGCGGTCTATCTGTGGGCGGCAGCCGTAGAGAAGGCGGGCAGCACGGACGTCGAGAAGGTGAAAGAAGCGGCGAAGGGTCTGGTATTCGATGCTCCAGGCGGCAAAGTAACGATAGACGGGGACAATCAGCATATCTACAAGACCGTTCGGATCGGCGAAGTGACGGCGGACGGCATGTTCAAGGAGCTGTTCAGCACGCCGGAGCCGGTGAAGCCGGATCCCTACCTGACCGGATATGATTGGGCGAAAGGGTTGGCCGAGTAAACAGCATTCGGATCAGGATTCCCATGGGGCTCGCCTTCATGGGAATCCTCCTCATCCGGCATGCCTTGCGAAAGGGGTAAGCGTAATGGACGTCCTGCTGCTGCAGCTGTTCAATGGGGTGAGCGTCAGTTCGATTCTGCTGCTCATCGCCCTCGGGCTGGCGATTACGTTCGGCCTGATGAAGGTCATCAATATGGCACATGGCGAGTTCATTATGATCGGAGCTTATGCAACCTATGTGACGCAGAATCTATTCGCCGCCGGCGTTCCTAAGGAATCCTTCGGTTACTATTTCATGTTCGCGCTCCCGATTGCCTTTATAGTCGCTTTTGTGATGGGGTATGTGCTGGAGATCAGCTTGATTCGTTTTCTGTATGGCCGGCCGTTAGACAGCTTGCTTGCTACCTGGGGCGTGGGACTCATTCTCCAGCAGCTGGCGCGGAACATATTCGGCGCGCCGAATGTGGCGGTAACCAGCCCGGAGTGGCTGAACGGCGGTTGGGAAATCGTGAGCGGGACCGTGCTGCCTTATAAGCGTCTGTTCATCATCGGCATTGTGCTGGTCTGTCTGGTCTGCATGTATCTCTACATCTATAGAAGCAATGCGGGCAGGCGGATGCGGGCGGTTATGCAGAACCGTGAGATGGCATCCTGTCTCGGTATCTCCACGAGACGCGTGGATGCGGCAACCTTCGCGGTCGGTTCGGGAATCGCCGGCATTGCCGGATGCGCATTGACTTTGCTAGGGCCGATTGGACCCTCCTTAGGCACCTACTATATAGTTGACGCATTCATGGTCGTCGTGCTCGGCGGGGTAGGGAAGCTGATCGGATCGGTAGTGGGTGCCTTCGGCATCGGACTGACGAACACTTTCTTCGAATATTGGACGAATGCTTCGATCGGCAAAGTACTTGTATTTGTAGGCATCATGGCCTTCTTGCAATGGAAGCCGATGGGGCTCGTGACGATGCGCACGCGGTCCTTAGACTAAGGGGGAATATCATGCTGCAGCAGGTATTGACCATGCACAAGAGCAGGTGGGTTCTCCTCGGTTATAGTCTGGGAGTCGCCTTGCTCATATGCGCGCCGTTATTCCTGTCCGACTTTCGATTGAATTTATTGGCGAAATTTTTGACCTTCGCCATTGTGGCCATTGGGCTGGATTTGATATGGGGTTACACGGGCATTCTGAGTCTGGGCCATGGCGTATTCTTCGGCTTAGGGGCTTATTGCATGGGGATGTATCTCAAGCTTGAGGCGACGGGCGGCAAGCTGCCTGACTTCATGAGCTGGAGCGGGCTATCCGCCATGCCGTGGTTCTGGAAGCCGTTCGAGTATGCGGGCTTTGCGATACCGGCAGGAATTATTATACCGATGGCAATTGCTTTTATTCTTGGGGTATTCACTTTTCGAAATCGGATACGTGGCGTGTATTTTACCATATTGACGCAAGCCCTGGTGATCATCACGACGACCCTGTTCATCGGCCAGCAGCAATATACCGGCGGTACGAACGGGATTACCGGGTATCAGACGCTGTTCGGCTTCCCGCTTAAGGAGAGCTCGACCAAGCTCGTGCTCTACCTGATTACCGCCGCAGTGCTTGTCGGCGTATTCGTGATTAGCAGGTATCTGGTGAAGAGCCGTGCGGGCCGCGTGCTGAGCGCAGTGCGGGATGCGGAGAATCGCGCGCGGTTCATCGGATACGACCCTTCGAAGTACCAGTTATTCATCTTCTGCGTATCCGCAGGACTGGCGGGGTTGGCCGGGATGCTGTTCGTGCTGCATGTCGGCATTATATCGCCTACCTCGATGGGCATTGTGCCGTCGATTGAGATCGTGCTGTGGGTTGCGCTGGGCGGCAGGGGGACGCTGATTGGGGCGGCGATCGGCGCGGTCGTCGTCAATGCGGCCAAGAGCGGATTAAGCGAAGCGTTCCCGGACGGCTGGTTATTTTTCATGGGGGCGTTATTCGTAGTCGTCGTTGTATTCATGCCGAAGGGCTTAGTGGGTGTCGCGCAGCAGAGTTTCGAGTTCGTGAGAAGGAGGCTGAAGCGGTATGGCGGCAACGAAGCCTATTCTATCATGCGAGAACGTGACCGTCGCGTTTGACGGCTTCAAGGCGGTGGACAGGATGGATCTGCACCTTGAGGCAGGGGAGCTTCGATTCCTAATCGGTCCTAATGGCGCAGGCAAGACGACCATGCTGGATGTCATCTGCGGGAAGGTTCGCCCAGCCTCCGGTAGGATTCGTTACAAGGGCGATATCGACATTAGCCGCAAGAAGGAGTTTCAGATCGCCGAGCTCGGCATTGGGCGCAAGTTCCAGGCCCCGTCTATCTTCGGGGGCTTGTCGGTCTCGGAGAATCTGGAGCTGGCCATGAGTCAGAATCGGGGCGTATTCGCGACCCTGCGCGCGAAGATGACCAAGGAGGACAAGAGCCGCATTCATGAGCAGCTGGAGCTGATCGGTCTGGCAGAGAGAGCGGGGCTTCGGGCGGGGGGATTATCGCATGGCGAGAAGCAATGGCTGGAGATCGGGATGATGCTGATGCAGGAACCGACCGTGCTATTGCTAGACGAACCGGTTGCCGGGATGACGGATACGGAGACCGAGAAAACCGGCGAACTGCTGAGAGAGATTACGAAGCAGCGGACGGTGGTCGTCGTGGAGCATGACATGGAATTCGTTCGCGCATTCGCCACGAAGGTGACGGTTATGCACGAAGGGAAGCTGCTCAAGGAAGGCACGATGCAAGAGGTGCAGGAGGATGCGGTTGTCGCGGAGGTCTATCTTGGACAGAGGCGGGATGCGCATGCTGCGAGTTGATCGGCTGGAGACGGGATATGGCGACAGTATCATCCTTCGGGATGTCACGCTGGAGGTACGGCCAGGTCAGGTTGTATGTCTGATGGGACGCAACGGCGTAGGTAAGACCACGCTGATGAAGAGTATTATGGGGCTGCTCAGAGCGAGGAGCGGATCGATTGCCTACAATAACAAGGCGATCACGAAGCTTCCCCCGTATGAACGCGCGAAGCTTGGCATCGGGTACGTGCCGCAAGGCCGAGAGATATTCGCCCAGCTGTCGGTTCAAGAGAATCTGTTGCTGGGAATCGAGGCGAGCCGGCAGTCGAGAATTACGGTACCCAAGGAGGCCATTGAGAAATTCCCGGTGCTGCCGACGATGTACAATCGCAAAGGCGGAGACCTGAGCGGCGGTCAGCAGCAGCAGCTGGCATTCGCTAGAGCATTGGCATCGAGACCCGATTTGCTCCTGCTGGACGAACCGACGGAGGGCATTCAGCCTTCGATCGTTCAGGATATCCAAGAGGTCATTCGCTCCATCAGGCAGCAGGGGAAGACGGCAATCCTGCTCGTTGAACAGAGCATCGAATTCGTGAAGAGCGTCGCGGACTATTACTATATCCTTGAAAAAGGTACGATCGTAGCGAAAGGCGAGATCGGGGAGCTTGATGAGACCGCAGTGCGCCAGCATCTGGTCATCTAGCGGCGAGAGGGAGAGGTTAGAATGGAGTTAGGCATACTGTCTATATTGGCATTAGGATTCGTGCTCGGCATCAAGCATGCAATCGAACCGGATCACGTGATTGCGGTTTCGACGATTGCAAGTCACAGCAAGCGATTATCCCGTTCCTCGCTTTCCGGCGTGTTCTGGGGGATCGGGCATACGGCGACGCTATTCTTGATCGGAGTTCTCTTTATTCTGTTAAAAGGCGAGATTCCGGAAAAGTGGGCGATGTCGCTTGAGTTTCTGGTTGGCGTTATGCTGGTCTATCTGGGGATCCGGGCGGTCGGTTTCGTTAAGAATGTCCAAGTGCATGAAGGGGAGCATGGACATTCAACTTCTTATGCGAAATCGGCCGTTGTCGGCTTGATTCATGGGCTGGCCGGAAGCGGAGCGATGATCCTGCTGACGATGAACACGGTGGACAGCTTATGGGAAGGCGCCTTCTATATTCTTATATTCGGTGCTGGGACGATCGTCGGCATGCTGCTGTTCACGACATTGATCGGCATTCCGTTCGTTCTCAGCGCTAACAAGCTGACACTGAATAAGAAGCTTACGCAGATAACGGGCATTGTCAGCGTAGCCTTCGGCATGTACTATATGTACAACTTAGGGATAACGGAAGGGTTATTCAAGCTTTGGATTTAAAAGTAATTCCCCACCATCTGCTCTAAAAATCCCCGAAAGTCTTCAACATAGGCTGCGGGCTCTACAATTTTCAATTGCGTGCCGAAGCTGGCCAGGAACTGAAATCCCGAACGATTCTGAGGAACATACAGGGTCGCCAATAATCCGGCAGGCGAGTCATCGATGCTTCTGCGGCCGTAGCGCTCGATGATCTGATCCTTGATGCTGGGCGATATCCACGCTTTAATCGTGACAAGCTGCGGTTGATAATCCGCGGCTTGTCCTTGTTGCGACCAATCATCCCTCGGGTGAAAAGAGCGCTCATCCATCGCGATCTGATCGATCCGCGACAGCTTGAATGTTCGAGAGCCCTGGCGATGCAGGCAGAATCCCCTCAAGTACCAGCTCGATTCGCTAAAATGCAGCTCGTATGGCTCGACCATCCGATGCGTGACAGCTCCGTCCTTATCGATATAGTCGAATGAAACCAGCCGCTTCTGCAGGATGGATTCTTGACAGATCCTCAAGACCGCAAGAATCTCGGCCCGGCCTTCCCAATCATAGAACGACAATTGAATGGAACGATTCAGAGACAAGGGGCTGACCATTGCCTCGATTTTCCGGATCGTTCGTTCGACTTCCTCCGTAAGGAGAAGTTGTTCCAGCCCGCCAAGCGCGGTCAATATATGCTGGATATCGGTGCTGCTCAAGAGGCGTTTATCGACCTTATATTCCTCCATGATGCCGTAGCCGCCGTTCACCCCGTTGATCGCGTAGATCGGAATGTTCGCTAAGCTCAACGTTTCCATATCGCGAAGGATCGTCCGCTTGGACACATGGAATAGCTGGGCGAACTCTGTTGCGGATACGATTTCTTTTCTCAGCAGGATCATAATAATCGAGATGAGACGCTCTACTTTATCCATAAGGACCCTCTTCCTCTACATGATTCCAGAACGGTGACACTAAGGTGTCACCCTTTGTTCATTATACTACAGGTATCACGAGAAGGAGGAATTGTAATGGATAATCGAACGGCTTTTCCCGATCCCACCCTTATTGCAGTCAACGGCGTGGAGCTCGAAGTCTTCGAAGCAGGCCGGCAGAACGCCGGGAGACCGATTGTTCTCTGTCACGGCTGGCCGGAGCATGCCTATTCCTGGCGTCATCAGATGCCTGCTCTTGCCGCAGCGGGCTACCACGTCATCGTCCCGAACCAGCGGGGTTACGGCAACTCGTCCCGTCCGGCCGAGGTAACGGACTACGACATCGAACACTTGGCGGGCGATCTCGTCGCCTTGCTCGATCACTACGGTTACGAGGACGCTATCTTTGTCGGTCATGATTGGGGGGCTATGGTCGTGTGGGGGCTGACCCTGCTGCACCCCAGCCGCGTGAGCAAGGTCATCAATCTGAGCTTGCCCTACCAGGAACGAGGAGATATCCCCTGGATCTCGCTCTTGGAGGCAATACTCGGCGAGGACTACTATTTTGTCCACTTCAATCGACAGCCAGGCGTCGCGGACGCCGTATTGGATAACAATACGCACCGGTTTCTTCGCAACTTGTACCGCAAGAACGAGCCTATCCGCGCGCCTGAGCCGGGCATGGCGATGATCAATCTTGCTAACGCCGAGACGCCGCTCGGCGAGCCCGTAATGAACGACAGCGATCTCGCCGTGTTCGTCTCTGCTTTCGAAGCGACAGGGTTCACGAGCAGTATTAATTGGTACCGCAATCTGGACCGCAATTGGCACTTGCTGGCGGACGTGAATCCGATCATCCATCAGCCGGCTCTCATGATCTACGGCGACCGGGATGTGATCCCGAGGTCAGAGCGTCTGTCCCATTTCGTGCCCAATGTGGAAGTGGTCGGTCTAGACTGTGGCCATTGGATCCAGCAAGAGCTGCCGGAAGAGACCAACCAAGTGATGCTGGGATGGCTGGAGCGGCAGGCGGCCACCTAGATACAAGAGCATTTGAAGGGAGGACGTCCATCAGGGGCGTTCTCTTTTTCTTTAAATAAGGAATGTTTTCCAATTTGCATATAAGCTATTATAGACTTATGTAAATATATGGGGGGTTGCGCATGGTCAAGTATAGCAAGTTATTCTCCATCGTTCTGGTTGCGGCAATCATCGCAATGCTTGCGCCTGCTGCCGGGGCGGCTAGCTCTGTTCGGGTTCTGCTGAATGGCGGAGAGATGCAGCTGAAGGAGGCACCGTTAGCGGTGAAGGGGACAACCTTGGTTCCGATGCGTCTGATCTTCGAGGCGCTCCAGGCCACGGTAACCTGGGATGGCGAGACCCAGACGATTCGCGCCGTACGCGGCACGGAATCCGTGGAGTTGGGGCTTAATCAGCCGACGGCAGTTGTGAACGGCGAACAGGTGAAGCTGGAGCAGCCCGCGCAAATTGTCGGACGCAGCACGATGGTACCTTTGCGTTTTGTAAGCGAAGCACTAAGGGCTGACGTGAAATGGGATGGCGCAACCGGCACGATCGCCATTACATCGCCAGGTAAACGGCAGACCGAAGAAGCATTCGCGCAGGCGTCCACGGGAGATACCGCGCCGTTAGCGCAATTGCTGCTAACGAGGCCGGACGCCGAGCAGATGAGCGAATGGCTGCAAGAAGCAGTTGTCCAAAACTCGCCTGCTGCGGTCGAACTCCTGCTGCAGAAGGGCGCTAAGCCGAGCGAGCAGAGCATTATGGAGGCCGTTACGAAACGGAAAACAGAAGTAATGCGGCTATTCTTGGAGAATGGTCTAAGTGCCAATTTTACGTTTACCATTCACGGGCAGGATACGCTTATGCGTGCAAGTACGCTCTCCTATGATATTAAAGGTACGAAGTATCGTCCCGATCAACAATTTACGCATCTGCTGCTGGAACATGGGGCGATCCCAAGCGCTGATGATCTGAACGCAGCGATCCGTCTTGGTTGGCCGGAGACTGTCCAGAAGATGATCGATGCCGGGGCGGACCCCAACAGTACGGTGGCCTCGTCTTGGGGGCATAAGGATATAGAGACGCAGCTCTATACTGCGTTCACTTGGGTGTTGGACAATGGTGAAGTCGGGCAAGAAGTGATCAAGCTGCTGCTCAAGAACGGTGCGAATCCCGAGCCTGAACAAGCCCGTACAGCCGCGTCGCGGGGATTCGTCGACATAATGAGAATCATGCTCGAGAACGGCTATGATCCGAACAACTCGGGAGAGGCGGATTACTCGCTGCTGTATTATGCAAGCAATCATCCGGAGATGCAAGCGCTGTTGAAGGAGTACGGAGCAATCTAGCCCTGCGATAATGGGTAGGCTGATATGGCGCAACAACAACAGAGCACGGGTCTCCTTACCCGATGCTCTGTTTGGTTATCCCCTCAGCTCGCCTCGCCAATCCGATAATGATTGACGCTGAAGCCGAACAATACCTTGACCATGAAGAGCAAGCTAATAATGAGCATATAAGGTTCCATCGAAGCCAGCATGGGGAGCCAGCCGACCCCGAGCGATAGCAGCAGCCCTCCTATGAACAACTGGTTGGATCCTCGGATTGCGTTCACGAGTGCGGCGCCGGCCACGGTATACAGCCACGCGGCGAAGGCTGGCCATAGACTCGTGCCCAGGAGGAACGCAACAAGAAGAACATGAACATGGACCGAGATGAATAGCCATCGCTTGCCGCTGCGCGTCGCATAGTAATTGCTTGTGGAAGCCGTAAAGTTGGCCAAGCATCCGGAGAAAATGTCAAAAACGAGGATAAACGCAAGGATGCTCCTCCACAACGGTATGCCTTGGTACATGGCCGGGTATTGAAGAGTTAGGGCCGTTGCCAGTCCGCCGCCGAACAACAGAATGATAACAATTGTTAGTACGCTTTGCTTTTCGCCAAAAATGTCATGCAGATAAGCAGGGAGTTGCCGCTGTTTCATTGGTTCATCCGCCCCTCGATCGAAATTTTTTGTAGTCGAATACATGATATACTACATAATTATAACGACGCGGGTTATTCCTGGCAATTGTTTTGTAGTGATTATATGTTATAACTACAAATCTACAAGCGTCTTCACAACTTTTCGCAATTCTTTTTGAGCTCATTTTTTCACTGATAATGATTTTCATTATCGTCATTCTGTGATACTATATTGCCATAAAGTACGACACTGGGGAGTGAGCGGAATGAACGAGCAAGCATTATACGATGTGACCATTATCGGGGGAGGCCCGGCCGGGCTGTTCTCCGCCTTCTACAGCGGCCTGCGCGAGATGAAGACGAAGATTATCGAGTTCCAGCCCGTTCTAGGCGGCAAAGTGCACGTATATCCGGAGAAAATGATCTGGGACGTCGGAGGGTTGACGCCGGTAACGGGCGAGCAGCTCATCGAGCAATTGGTTCGGCAGGGCACGACGTTCGACCCGACGGTCGTGCTCGGCGAGAAGGTGACGTCGATTGCGAAGCAGGAGGACGGGCATTTCGTTCTGCATACTTCTTCCGGAGGCATTCATTATTCGCGCACGATTATTCTTGCGATCGGCTACGGCATCTTGAAGCCGACGAAGCTGAACCTGGAGGGCGCAGAGCGCTATGAGGTGAGCAATCTGCATTATACGGTCAAGTCGCTCGCGCGCTTCAAGGGCAAGACGGTGCTGATCTCCGGCGGCGGCAGCACGGCGATCGACTGGGCCAACGAGCTTGCGCCGTTCGCGAAGCAAGTGTACCTCACATATCGGAAGGATACCTTGAAGGGGCATGAAGCCGAGGTTACGAAGCTGATCCGTAACGGCGTTGACTGCCTGCTGAATACCGAGATTACGAGCTTGATCGCGCAGCCGGGGCAAGAAGCGATCGAGCGTGTCGCGCTGCGCAACAATGACGACGGCACGGAGGTGCAGCTGCAAGTAGACGAGGTCATTATCAGTCACGGCTACGACCGCGACCGGGAGCTGATTGCGAACAGCGAAGTCCGGATCGAGATGGAGAACGAATGGAACGTAGCAGGATCGCCGATGTCCGAAACCTCGGTTAGCGGTATTTTCGCGGCCGGCGACGTTATTGCTCACCCGGGCAAGCTGCATCTGATCGCAGGCGCCTTCCAGGATGCCGCGAATGCGGTGAATAAGGCGAAGCAGTACATTACGCCCGAAGCGGAAGCATACGCCATGGTGTCGTCGCATAACGAGAAGTTCAAGGAGCGCAACCGTGAGCTGAAGAAGCAGATGTTCTCATAGGCGCATGCTCAGACCCTAGACAAGGAGAATCACGGATGACGAATGTTACGGCTGTACCCTGGCGAGAAGCGCTGCCCGGCGATACCCCGCATACGATAACCGGCGATGTACGGGTCATTGAAGCGTTCCCGATTCCGCAGCTGCAGAAGGAGCGCAGAGTGTGGATCTACCTGCCGAGAAGCTATCGCGAGGGGACTCGCCGCTATCCCGTCCTCTACATGCACGATGGGCAAAATATGTTCAATCAACCGACGTCCTGGGGAACCGAGTGGGGCATCGACGAGTCGTTGGAGCAGCTAGCGGTGCAGAATTCGCATCTGGAGACGATTGTGGTCGGCATCGATCACGGCGGCGATCAGCGCAACCATGAATACAATTTCGTGACGAATGCCGAGTACGGCTTCGGAGGCCAAGGCGAGGCGCATGCCGCGTTCGTCGCGGAGACGCTCAAGCCGTATATCGACAGCCGCTACCGAACGTTGCCCGAGCCGGAGCACACGATCATCGGCGGCAGTTCGTTCGGCGCCTATATGTCGCTCTACACCGCCGTTCGGTATCCATCGCTGTTCGGCAAGGTGTGCGGCATCTCGTTCGTCATGTGGCAGGACAGCCGCGCGCTCGTCCAGCTCATCCAGCAATCGGAGCTGGCGCCTTCGCTGCGCGTCTATCTGAGCATGGGGGAGCTGGAGCTCGATAATCCGGATTTCAATCGGGTCGTCCACGAGGACGTTGCGCTGGCCCGACAGACGCTCATTGCGGCAGGCGTGGCGGAGAGCCGAGTCCGGCTGGACCTCGTTCCGGGAGGGAAGCACCACGAATCCACGTGGGGGCCGTTGTTCGCAGAGGCGCATCGGTGGCTGCTCCAGTCAGGATAAGATTGACATTACTTGTCTATTCGTTATTGACAGGGGATAATGTTGGGCATATAATTACGGATAATGATAATCATTATCAATGATAAAACTAATCGACAGTAAGGATGGGTCTACTTATGAAAGCTCGGAAGAATGCCAGAATCACTACGCTGTTATCCTCGATTGCTCTTATGCTCGTGTTGTCTGCTTGCGGCGGCGGGAATGCCAACGACAATGCCGCTTCGTCCGCTAACAATCAGAACGCGACGCCTGCGGCAACCGAACCTGCAGCTTCGGAATCCGCAGTGCAGTATCCGATTACGATTAAACATGCGCTCGGCGAGACGGTGATCGAATCGAAGCCGGAACGTGTCGCTACCATCTCGTGGGCAAATCATGATATTGCGCTGGCCCTCGGCGTCGTGCCGGTCGGCTTCTCGGAAGCGAACTATGGCGTCATTGACGGCTCGAGAGTGCTCCCATGGACCAAGGCGAAGCTCGAAGAGCTCGGCGTGGAAGAGCCTAACCTGTTCCAAGACTCCGACGGCTTGGACTTCGAAGCCATCTCGGACTCGGAGCCGGATGTTATCCTTGCCGCATACTCCGGCATTACGAAGGAAGATTACGAGACCTTGTCGCAGATTGCGCCGGTCGTTGCTTACCAGACAGCGCCTTGGGTCGCCAGCTGGCGCGATCAAGTTCGGTTCAATTCCTTGGGCATGGGCCTGGAAGCCGAAGGCGAGCAGCTCATCAAGGATACGGAGAACCTCATTAAGGAGAAGGCCGCTGCACTCCCTGAGCTTACAGGCAAGAAGGCAGCCTTCGCTTACATCGATCCTTCCGATCTGTCGCAGCTGTCGATCTACGCGCCTGGGGATCCTCGCGGCGACTTCCTGATCGAGCTCGGCATGCCGTTCCCGGATTCGCTGGCAAGCTTGGTCACGGACAGCTTCTACCTGCAGCTGAGCGCGGAGAACGCCGATGCGCTGAATGAAGCGGATATCATTATCGGATACGGAGACGACAAGCTGCTGGCAGCGCTGCAAGCCGATCCGCTGCTGGGCAAAGTGCCTGCCATTCAACGCGGATCCGTCGTCTTCATCGAGGACAACACGCCGCTGGCCGCTGCGGGCAACCCGAATCCACTGTCGATCGCCTATACGCTCGACGAGTACCTGGGACTGATCGGAGATGCCGTTAAGAAGATCAATGAGTAATCCTACGCCACTTCCCGCTAAATCGCAGGGAGCGCCTACGCCGGCCCATTTTACGCTCGTGCTCGTGATCTGCCTGATTGTACTGGGCATCTGCATGCTTGCGTCGCTGGCGTTCGGATCTCGCATTATCGCATTCCAAGACGTTGTGGACGGATTATTCAATCCGTCCATTGACTCGTATGAGGCCGGTGTAGTCGGTCAGCGCATGACACGCACCGTATTCGGCCTCTTATGCGGCGGCGCGCTCGGCATCGCGGGCGCCCTGATGCAAGCGGTCACGCGCAATCCGATCGCCGATCCGAGCATTCTGGGCGTCAACACCGGCGCTTCTCTGTTCGTCGTCATCGGAATCGCCTTCTTGAACATCGGGTCGGCGAGCCAATATATTCTATTCGCTTGCCTCGGGGCAGCGCTCACGGCCCTATTCGTCCTAGGGATCGGGTCGATGGGCAGCGGCGGTCCTACGCCAGTCAAGCTTGTATTGGCGGGGGCAGCTACCAGCGCTGTCCTATCTTCGCTCGTCAGCGCAATTATTATTCCGCGCTCGAACGTGATGGATCAGGTGCGGCGCTGGCAAGTCGGCAGCGTCGGAGGAGCGAGCTGGGATGATATCGTGACGTTCGCTCCGCTCTTCGTGGTCGGCGTACTGATTGCCGTCATTACGGCTCCCGCACTGAATGCGCTGGCGCTGGGCGACGAGACGGCGACCGGCTTGGGCGTCCGTACAGGCGTGCTGCGACTCGTCGCGTCGCTCGCGGCCGTTGTGTTGTGCGGTACGGTAACGGCCTTCGCGGGGCCGATCGGCTTCGTCGGCCTGCTCGCTACCCACCTGATTCGGCTCATGCTCGGACCTGACCAACGCTTCCTGATTCCGATGTCGGCGCTGGTCGGTGCCATCGTGCTGACGGGCTCGGACGTCGTGGGCCGCATACTCGGAAGACCCGGAGAGCTGGAGGTGGCGATCGTCACCGCCTTCATCGGCGCTCCGATCCTGATTATCGTCGCAATACGATCGAAAGTGCGTGCCTTATGATGAATACGACTGCAATTGAAATGATCATGACGGGCAGACGCAAGAGACGCCGCCAATACTTGCTGGTCACAAGCACGCTGGCAATCATCGCGGCCGTGCTGTGCGGACTCATGCTCTACTTCGGCAACACGCTCTATTCTCTGGATGTCATTATTCGGGTGTTGTCGGGCGAGAAGGTGAAAGGCGCTACGTTCGCGATCGAGACGATCCGTCTGCCGCGCATGCTGGCGGGGCTGTTCGCCGGCTTCGCCTTCGGCTTGGCAGGCAGCGTGTTCCAGACGATGCTGCGCAACCCGCTAGCGAATCCGAACGTGCTCGGCATCACGACCGGCTCCAGCGTAGCGGCTGTCTTCTGTATCGTCATTCTCCACACGAGTGAGGCCGTGATCTTCATCGCCTCGGTTATTGCCGGACTCGCTACGGTGCTGGTGCTCTACGTGCTATCCATTCGCAAGTCCTTCTCGCTCGGCCGGCTGATTCTGGTCGGCATCGGCCTCGATGCGATGCTCGGAGCGGCCGTCTCCTATCTGCTGCTGAAGAGCTCCGAGCATGATATCGGCGCCGCCTATCGTTGGCTTAGCGGCAGCCTGAACGGCGCGCAGATGGATGAACTATCGCCGCTCATCACCACGGTGCTCCTATGTACGCCGATCGTGATGCTGCTCGGGAAGCCGCTTGGCTTGCTCGAGCTGGGCGAACAGGCTGCCACATCGCTGGGCATTCATCCGAACCGCACCCGGATCGTGCTGATTATCGTAACGGTGCTCATGATTGCGGTCGCTTGCGCGACAACGGGGCCGATCGCTTTCGTCGCCTTCCTGGCGGGACCTATCGCGAAGCGGTTGGTCGGCATCGGGTACTCGTCCGTCATTCCCGCGGGACTTGTCGGCGTAATCTTGGTTCTTGGGTCGGATCTGATCGGACAATTCGCGTTCGAGACGCGATTCCCCGTCGGCGTCATTACCGGTATTCTCGGGGCGCCATACCTGATCTATCTGCTCATCCGAATGAATCGAAAGGGTGATTTCTAATATGAAGCCGAAGCATCAGTTCAAGGCGGAACACGTCGTCTCGGGCTACGACCAGCGCAAAGTCGTTCAGAACGTCAGCCTATCCATTCCTAGCAATAAGATCAGCGTCATTATCGGGGCGAACGCTTGCGGCAAGTCCACCTTGCTCAAGACGATGGCGAGATTGATCAAGCCGGAATCCGGTCAAGTGACGCTGGATGGCAAGCCTATCAGCCAATATCCGCCCAAGCAATTGGCTAAGATCGTGGGCTTGCTTCCGCAATCCCCCATCGTGCCGGAGGGCATCAATGTCGCGGACCTGATCGGCCGGGGCCGCTTCCCGCACCAGACGTGGCTCGGCGGCTGGACCAAGAAGGACTATGAAGCCGTTGCGGAAGCGATGGAGATCATGAAGATTACGGAGCTCGCCAACGCCAATATCGACGAGCTGTCCGGCGGCCAGCGCCAGCGCGTATGGATTGCCATGGCGCTTGCGCAGCAGACCGACATTCTGTTCCTTGACGAGCCGACGACCTATCTTGACATTACGTACCAAGTCGAGATTCTGGATCTGCTCACCGACCTGAATCGGAAGCGCGGCACGACGATCGTCATGGTGCTGCACGACATCAATCTGTCCGCCCGTTATGCCGACTACATTTTCGCGATGCGCGAGGGCAAGCTTGTGGCGGAAGGTGAGCCGTCCAAGGTCATCTCCGATGATCTGATTAAGGATGTGTTCGGACTCGACTGCACGGTAATTAGCGATCCTGCATCAGGGTCTCCGATGATCGTGCCGATCGGTCGCCATCATGTTAGGCAGACGTATGCGGCGCTGGCGATGGTCTGAGCCACTGCGCAAGAGAGAAATAGCGAATCCCCACGCCAATCGGCATGGGGATTTTATTCATGTATACAACTTCACCATATTCGTCACGTTCATTGCGCGCGGCTGCCATTGCAGCTTCGCCAGCTCCTCCTTCAACCTGCTGCCCGCAAGAGATAGATTGTGAGCGATAATGCGCTGTCCCTCCTGCTCCGATGTGCGGCGCGGATCGTCACCCCAGATGCCGAGCATATCCCCGTCATCAGTAATCCTGCTCAGGTCGGCAAGCTCGGGGTACAGCCCCATGACGAGCGAGGTCTCATTATACGCCGCATGATCGGTCATAATGCCCGCATTGCCCTTCCCGCCAAGATCCCAGAGATGGAAGAGCTTCAGGCCGAATTGCGCTTCGAACTTCCCGATGGCATCGCGATAGGCATTCGTCGAAGGGCCATGCCCGTGCGCAACGACGATTCGAAAGCCTGCCCGCGCGAGATTCCATAGGGTGGCCTCCAGGATGCGATGGAACAGCTCCTCTTCGACATAGTACGCGGATCCCTCCAGCTGCTGAGGGTGTCCGGCTTCGAAGCTGTGGATATCCATCCCGATGTAGTCCGCATTGTCTACCCGCATCCTCTGATCGGGCCCGAGATATAACATGGGCAAGACGATGCCGCCGACTTGCTCTGCAAGTGCCGTGAAGAAGCCCTTCGACTGCAGCCCATCCGACCCCAATGGAAGATGATAGCCATGCCACTCCAGCGTACCGAGCGGAAGGTAGGCAATCGGACAGGCGTTCAACCGCTCGAGGAATTCCCCGGGCAATAGTTCTTCATATAAGACCTTCGTGGTTGTCATGGATTGCACTCCCTCGTTTCATTAAGTGTCGATAGGTAACGACGCATTCCCCCATACGCCCAGTCGCTCCTGCAGCCCCTCAGCAAGTTCCTTCGGCATTTCCTTCACCGTAATATCGCTGCCTAAGAAGAGCAGCCAGTTCATTGTCTCGGCCAATTCATCCGGATGGTGGACGTTGACGGAGGCTTTCAGAATCGCCGTCGTCTGATAAGGGTTCGTGTAGGCGAGCGTCATTCGCAGCGGATGGTACTTCTTGTACTGGGCAATCGCCCTGGGGCCAAGCTCGAGGACGAGGTTGACGACTTCCTCCTGCGTGCTTAGCAGCTCGATGATCTTCTTCTTGCTTATGCGCTTCTTCTCGGGATAGGGACCGACATCGGTGAGATTGTCGACGGGAATAATCCGCCGCTTCTCCTCCGCGAGGTCGAAGCCCTCGATCTGCCAGGAGCTCTTCTCGCGATAGAGGCGCATGAGATAGATGGGGTAATTGTGGATTGTCGCTCCTTCTTCAACGGCGACCACCATGTAGCAGTCCACAAGCAGGCGTTGGATGAGCTGCTCTAACCTGGGGTGAGGCAGATCCGAGAGGTCGAGCAGGTCCGGATTGTGCGGATTGGTGCCTTCGAAGAACAAAATTTGATTGAGCAGCACGAGATCGTCCTGCTGGTTCTGGGAGGTGAGGCCGAGCAGCTTCTCCGCTAAGGAATGACGGCTCTTGAGATAAGGGAGCTGCAGGTTGCGCGTAGCCATGAAGGCGATGAACAGCGCCTTAATCTCATTATCGGTGAAGCGAACCGTGGGCAGGACGGAATTGTTCATGACGTAATAGCCGCCGTCCCTCCCGACTTCGGCGACCAGAGGCATGCCCATCGCTTCGATTTCCCTAATATCGCGAATAGCAGTGGAGCGGGAGATGTCGAATTCCTGCATGATCTCCGAAATGGTGAAATGGGCGCGATTGTTGATATACCGCATGATGACGTTAATCCGTTCTACTTTTTTCATAAGGCCCTCTAAACAGTATCATTATTTGACATGATTCAAAGTTATTATAAACCTAGCAAGAGAAAAAACAAGGAGGAATGGGAATGAATACAGCAATCAGCAGCGACAAGAAAGTAAAAGGGGAGTCCCGGCCGATCGGCAGGAAGGTAGCATTCTGGAGCGTCACAATTTTGCTCGGATTCTCGATTGCATTAAGCGGAGTGGGGCAATTGATGCGCATGGGCGGCAATGTCGAGCTGCTGACCGATATCGGGTTCCCGTTATATGTCACGAGCATCCTCGGCACGTGGAAATTGCTTGGCGTCCTTGCGATTCTCATGCCGGGCTTCCCGCGGTTGAAGGAATGGGCGTACAGCGGAATCTTCTTCCTCATGACGGGTGCGGCCCTCTCGCATGCGTTCGCGAATGACTACGGCGACGGCGGATTCCATGTTATTCTCCCGCTGATCTATGCCGCGCTGTGCATCGCTTCTTGGGCGCTGCGTCCGAACAGCCGCAAACTTTAAAAGGTATCACGTTTTGACATGATTAACGGATATTGTTAACCTATCAAGTAAATGAGCAAGCGGCTTGATTCATTCAATTACAAGGAGATGGGATAATGGCAACGTATACGTTTGAGGAAAAGGATAGCTTCGTCGTGCTGGGGATCGGAACGGAGCTCAAGAGCGATTACACGGACTATGCAGGCATGAACAGGGAGAAGCAGAACTTCTGGCAGGCAGTGGAGCAGGACGGAACGCTGAACAAATTGAAGGCGATTGCTGCGAACGACTATATTTTCGCCGTGAACGAAGCCGTTAATCAGAAGATGATGCATTATGCCGGCGTCATGACCGATTCCATCGTCGAGGAAGAGCACAGGGTGATCCAATTCCCGAAGGGACACTACCTTGTCGTGAAGGGAGAAGGGAAGACGGCGGAGGAGCTGAACGGCACGCTTACCGGCATTGCCTTCGGTCAGGCCTTGCCTTCGGCTGTTCAGTACGCTTATGTCGGCGGGCCCAA
>JAEWJS010000025.1 GCA_023386495.1 Bacillota bacterium
AAGCACGACAATAAGGAATAGAAGAAGGAAGACAAGAAGGAACGCAAGAAGGAGCCAGTAAAGGATAGGGAAACAGGTAGGGAGAAGGACAAGGACAAGGACAAGGACAAGGACAAAGACAAGGACAAGGGCAAAGACAAGGATAAGGATAGGGATAAGGATAGGGATAAGGATAAGGATAAGGAGATAGACAAGGAAAAAGAGCGGGAGAGGGACAACGACCAAAATAAGGACAAAGACAAAGACAAAGACAAAGACAAAGACAAAGATAAAGACAAAGAGAAGAACAAGGATAAAGAAAAGGATAAGGATAATAAGAAGGATAAAGAGAAAGAGCGGGAGAAAGAGCAGAACGGTAAAGGCAAGTCTCCACAGGACCCTGATCATAAGAACAGAGGCAGCGAAGGTCAGCGGAGCCAGGAGAACCAATCCAATAAGCAGAAGGACGGCGGGCAAAAACGGGGCGAAGACGCTTCCGGAGGCCGCCATACAGACGTTAACAAGCCGAATAAGCCTGCCAAAGAAGATCGGTCGAACGGACAAGAGGAGAAAGGAAAGGATCGGTAGTCCAGACGGATTATCGGTTCTTTTTCGTTTCCCGCACTCTGTCAACTTTCGACAATCTCTTCGGTTGACCTAAGTCCAAGCGATTACTATGATTAGGGTATGGCTTGTTGATAAGAGAACGCTTGCAGAAGCGTAAGCGGAGGCGAGAGCGATTGGAAACGTTCGTGATCACGAAGCCTTCAGATGCAATCCCGGCGCGCGAACGAGTGCGAGAGATGGCGAGAGCGTTGGGCTTCGGACTCGTAGACCAGACTAACCTTGCTTTTACAATCACGGAATTTGCGCTGAAGCTGATTGCAACTGCCGAGTATTGCCGATTACATATCGAATACTATCGCGATGAGGAAGGGAAGACAGGAATTGAAGTGAGACTGTACGAGCGCCATGCCGAACCGGGCTATGTGGATTCGGAGTGGGCGGCTCAGCTGGTGGACGATTTGGACGTCAATTGCGACCGCTCGGACGAAACGCTGATTACGCTCCGCAAATGGCGGACGTCAACAACGCTCTCTAACGATTCCTCTCTCCTCTGTCCCGTGACAGAAACAGGGGAGGAACCATAATGCACGCGGTGCGCAAGCGATATTTTCCAGCGCTGGCGGAATACATAAGGAGCGGTAGCGAGGCTTCGCTCTTCGAGGCTTCCGAACTTGGGAAGCGGCTGGATGGCGTCTACCCGGAGGAGATCATCGCGCTTCACAACGAGATGATGCAGAAGCTCGTCGTGAACGTCGAATCCGAGGAAGCGCTTGATCTGTACAATCGTTCTTATATTTTCCTAATCGAACTCATGGTTGCGTATCGCTTCCGCATTCAGCCGGAGGAGATCGCCGACAGCCGATACACGGAAATGCGCGAGATGCTGATGCAATCCCATCTCTCGTTCCAGAACGTGAAGAACAAGTACGAGAACGTGCTGCAGCAGCTTGACAGCGGGATCGCCATTTTCGATAGCGATGGCGTGCTTTCCTTCATTAATCTGCAGATGGCGCGTATCCTCGATATCCCGAGGAAAATGCTGGTAGGCTGCAATCTGCGCGGCATTCTTTTTCACCCAAGGCTGAAGGCAAGCGCGAAGCGCACGATCTACCGCGTCTACAAGGAAATGGTGCTCCAGCGCAGCCGATACTTCGAGATTCAGGATGCGTCCGGCAGGCACTATCTCATAACCGGTACGTACGGGGATCAATTGGACGGGGACTATCTGATCAGCATCAAGGACGTGTCCGAGTACAAACAGATCGAACAGACGGCCTACCAGAACGATAAATTGGCCATGCTCGGCAAAATCGCCGCATCGATCGCGCATGAGATCCGCAATCCGCTGACCTCGATCCGCGGCTTCATCCAATTGCTCAGGCCGCATCTGCTGAGTCTCGGCAAAGAGGAATACGCGCGGATTATACTGGCTGAGATCGACCGGGCCAACGATATTATCTATGAATTTCTGAATTCGTCCAAGCCTACCGCGCCGATGGTGCAGGAGGTCATGATCGAGTCGCTGCTGAAAGAAGTCACTTTGCTGTCCGAGAGCGAAGCGCTGATGCGAGGCTGTCAGATTCATTACGAAGCCTATGACGTTCATGCGAAGGTATCGATCGACGTGAAGCAGATCAAGCAGGTCGTATTGAACATCGTGAAGAACGCGCTCGACGCGATCGGCGACCTGCAGGGCGAACGCGGCGGACGCATCGATATCGTCACGCGGCAAGAGGGACGCTACGCCGAGATCACGGTACGCGATAACGGCAAAGGCATGGATCGGGCAACGCTCAATCGGCTCTTCGACCCGTTCTTCACGACGAAGGAGCAGGGAACCGGCTTAGGGCTGTCGGTCAGCTACCGCATCATCCGGAACCATGGCGGCATGATTCGCGTGGACAGCCGTCCGGGCGAGGGGACGGAGTTCAAGATCTATTTGCCTTCAGTTGAATAAAGGATTAGAATCGGTTGTAGGATCATGAGACCGATTCTTGTTCGAACGTACACTGATGTCCGGCGGATTCCGCCGGACTTTTCTTGAGGAGGCACTTATGAGAATTGAACTGCAGCATATCGTGAATACGGAGCACGCAGCACTCGAAACGGATGCGGTCGTCTGTCTGCTGTCCGGCGAGGCAGGGGCAGACTGCGTCAGCGCAGGATTGCCGCAATCGATCGGCGAGGCAGCGGATAAGCTGATGGCCAAAGGGTTGGTTTCCCGCGAGGCAGGCGACACGTATACGCTCCCGTCGTTAGGCGTGCTGGATGCCGAGCATATCATTCTGGCCGGGATCGGAGCCGGTAATCCGAATGCCGAATCACTGCGCAGGACGGGGGCGGCGATTGCCCGAGCGTCCAAGAAGCTCAAGGCAGGCACGGTGTCCGTATTGTTCGGACGCGAGCTGATCGCCGGCACGGCAGAGTGCCGCACGGCGCAGATCGGGCAGGCAATCGCGGAAGGACTGATACTAGGCAGCGAGATGCGTGAGGCGCGGCGCAAAGAGATGCCAGAAGCGAAGCCGCTCCGCGTCATTCTAGTCTCGAATGCTGACGATGGGAAGATTGCGGAGTCATTCGAGGCAGGCATCGAGCGCGGCAGAATATTCGGAGAAGCAACGGCATTCGCGCGTCGCTTGACGAATCTGCCGGGTAATATGCTGACGCCGGAGATGCTCGCGATGGAAGCGGAAGCGATGGCCGACCGTGCCGGACTGGAGATCGAGGTCATCGACGAATGGACGGCCGCCGAGCAAGGGATGGGCGGACTATTGGGCGTCGGACAGGGTAGCGCGAATCCGCCGCGCATGATCGTGCTGCACTATGACGGTGCTCCCGGCTCCGATGAGAAGCTCGGACTGATCGGCAAGGGCATCACGTTCGACACGGGCGGCGTCTCGCTGAAGCGCGCCGACGGCATGGAAGAGATGATCTCGGATATGGCAGGCGCGGCCGCGGTGCTCGGCGCGATGCAGATCATTGCGGAACTGAAGCCGGCCGTGAACGTCGTTGCGGTCATTCCGGCTGCCGAGAATATGCCATCCGGCCAGGCGCTGAAGCCAGGCGATGTATTGACGACGATGAACGGCCAGACGGTGGAGGTCGTCAATACGGACGCTGAGGGCCGGCTCGTCCTTGCCGACGGCTTGACGACGGCCATCCGGCGCGGCGCAACGCGTCTGATCGATGTGGCCACGCTGACCGGCGCCGTCATGGTAGCGCTCGGGGACATCGCGACCGGCGCAATCACGAATGAAGAGACGTTCCTGCAGGAGCTTATTCTCGTCGGCAAACGCACCGGCGAACGGATCTGGCCGCTGCCGGCGTTCCCGGAGTATAAGAAGCAGATCGAGAGCGATGCCGCGGATCTGAAGAATAGCGGCGGACGGTATGCCGGCACGATTACGGGCGGCCTGTTCATCGGCTCGTTCGCGGAGGAGCTGCCATGGATCCATCTGGATATCGGCGGAACCGCGTGGCTGTACAAGGATCGGCATTGGGAGCCGAAGGGCGCGACCGGCGTCATGACGCGCACATTAGCCGAATTCGCGCTGCAGCAGCAATAACGGATTGGCATTAGCGTATCAACCATCTAAGAAGGAGCAACAACATGCCATTCCTACATCATCTGAAGCCGTTTCGGCTTCGCAAGGGCGGCTCGGAGCAGCGCATTGGGCTGCAGACGGCCGTTCTGGAGGGCATCCCTGCCACCATTATCGGCAACATTCTAGGCGGTCCGATTCTGACCGCCTATCTGCTGTACCTGAACGCAAGCTCGCAAGCGATCGGCTTCGTGTTGGCCGTGCCGCCGCTTGCGAACATCCTTCAGCTGGCCGCGGCGTTCATTATGCAGCGCATGGAGAACCGCAAGCTATGGATGGCATTGGCCAGCATCGTGCATCGTACGATGTGGGTGCTCACCGGCGTCATTCCCTTCGTCCTGCCGGAGGCGTATCAAGTTCCTGCTTTCATCGTGATGTTCTTAATTTCGTACATGAACGCCTCCTTCGGCGGCGTCGTGTGGGCGTCGCTCGTATCGGATATGGTGCCGGCACAAGTGAGAGGACGCTATTTTGGCATACGCAATACGATTCATTGGGCATTCGCAAGCATTACGCTGCTGCTCGGCGGACAGATTCTGGAGCAAGCAGCCTCCCAGCGCACAGGCTTCGTCATCCTGTACGGCATCGCCGCCGTCTGCACGTTGTGGAATGCGTTCGAGTTGTTCAAGTATCCGAACCCGCCGTTCGAGAAGTCATCGGAGAAGAGCGGGTTCAGTCAGCTGTTGCGTCCGCTAAGAGACCGTTCGTTCATGATGGCGACCGCGTTCATCGCGGTATTCATCCTGCTGCAGAACATTGCGGTGCCGTTGTTCTCGTTCGTCATGCTCGAGGTGCTAGACGTCAGCTATACGCAGTTGACCGTGGTGACGACGGTACAGATGATCGTCATGATGATCAGCTACTATTTCTGGGGGAACCTGAATGCGCGGTATCGCACCATTACGCTGCTGCTGTGGAGTCTGCCGATCCTCGCGCTGTCGTGCCTGCTCTGGATCGGGATGGAATTCCTGCCGGTCATGGTCGTGCTGGTGCTGGTGCACGTCGCGCTTGGCATCGGGCAGGGCGGTTACAATCTCCTAAACTTCAATTTCATTATCGGCGACACGCCGAAGGCGGACCGCCCGATGTACATCGGACTATTCGCCGCGCTGACCGGGTTAACCGGGTTCATCGGGCCGCTGATCGGCGGCGCGATTTACGAGTCCATCGAGGGCGGCCCTGGATGGCTGTTGCGCTATGGGGTATCCTTTTACACAGGACTTGGGATGTTCGTGCTTGCCGTCTTGGTCGGCCCGTTCATCCTCGCGGCATCCAATCGACAAATCAGACGTAGAGAGGGGTTATAGACGATGACAACGAAGCAAGACCGGGTTCCGCCGGGGCAGCGCGTGACGGAGGGATTCCCGGTGCTGCATCACGGCGAGGTGCCGTACTACCGGGACATGAGCAAGTGGAATTTGCGCCTGTTCGGGCTGGTGGAAGAAGAAGCGGAGCTCAGCTACAGCGAATTCATGAAGCTGCCGATGCAGGAGTTCCGCAACGACATCCACTGCGTGACGACGTGGTCGAAGCTCGACAATACGTGGGAAGGGGTTGCCGTCTCGACGATCATGGAGCGCGTGAAGCTGAAGCCGGAAGCGCGTTACGTGATGCTGCACGCGGAACATGGGTGGACCACGAATCTGCCCTTGGAGGACTTCCTGCAGGAGACCTCCTTCCTCGGCATCCGCCACAACGGCGAGCTGCTGACGCCCGAGCATGGCTATCCGGTCAGAATGGTGGTGCCGCATCTCTACTTCTGGAAAAGCGCCAAGTGGCTGCGGGGCATCGAGTTCATGGCGAATGACAAGCCCGGCTTCTGGGAGCGCAACGGCTATCATATGTATGGCGACCCGTTCAAGGAGCAACGATACGATTTTGACTAGGCGGGAACGAAGGAAGCCATACACATCCTTTCGGCTTTGTGTTATAGTAAAGGCAAGAAATGAGCAAAATGCAAAAGGAGCCGTGCGCGAACACGACTCCCGATGCAATAGCCGCTTTTAAGGGCGGTAGGCTCCAAATAGGTTAAGCCGGAAATAGGCCGTATTCCTTTGGTGAGGGGCGGCCTATTTCTTTTTGGTCACATATACCAGCAGCGTAATAACTTATGGAGATTTAGCTGTATTGAAAATCTGCCATTTAATTCCTCACTTGCGCTGGCGCGAAGGGGCGTGTCCTCTGACCTGCTTGTACAGCTTCGAGAAGCGTTGAACGCTGTCGAAGCCGGTACGTTCGGCGATTTCCGCGACCGGTAGGCTCGTACCCTGCAGCAGCAGGTCCGCTTCGCGGAGCCGCTGTTGATTCGTGAACTGGATGAACGTCGAGCCGGTCAATTCCTTGAATACTTTGCAAAAATGGTACGGACTGAGATGCACGAGCGCTGCGGCCTGCGTAACCGTGATTTTCTCCGCGAAATGCTTCTCAAGATGGTGAAAGAGCGGCTTGAGCCGATCCGCTTGCCGCTTCAGCCGCTCCAGCTGCCGCTCATCGCCCTGCTGCGCGGTAAACCACCGGTTCAACCATGCGAAGAAGAGAATGCAATAGCCGCGCACAGCCTGCTCATAGCCGGGCTTCTTGGCGTCGAATTCCTCGGTGAGCGCTTCGATCGTCCGCTTCAAGATGCCGTGCTGCGGATGGTCCCGCTTCACCAGATTCGCGTAGCGACGCTTCTCGGAGCTAGCCGGCATGCTAATCTCGGCCATGCTCGTACCGAGCGCGATCGCCGGCGCGAGCAGCGCCTGGTGGAAGACGATCGCGTCGAACCGGACGGCGTTCGGGAGGTCCGCATAGCCGGCATGCAGCTCCCCGCTGTTCACGAACAGGATATCGCCGGGCTCGGCCGGCAGCCGATTGCCGTTAATATGGAAGACGGTCTCGCCCTCGAGCACATGCAGAATCTCATAATGCTCATGCCAGTGAATTCTCAGCGTCTCCGTATGGTGCTCAGGGCGATACAGGTGAAAAATATTGATCGGAAAGGTGGCGTCCAGCAGCTTAGTGTTTTCCCATAGTTCATCATGCACGGAATCTCCACTCCCCAAATATCGCAAGATCGGACAAATAGAACGCAAGAAGCGACCTATCGGCTCTACTTGGGATTTTACTATACTGAGGGGGTAACGGTACATACTATCGGGGATAAAGGAGATCTTGACATGAAGCAAATGCGAATCGGAACACTAGTTGGCGGCCAGTCAGCGGTTAAGGTCATTCCGCAAATCGTGGAGCACGGCTTCGAGTCGTTCGGCTTGACCTTCTGGCAGACGACGGGCAGCATGGACTTCGAACGGACGGCGGAACAATTGAATGAATTGAAAGCGCTGCACGGATTTACGATCCCTACGCTCAATATTTTTGGTAACGTTCTCACGGGGGCGGGCGACAGCCATGATACGCTCGCAAGCTGGGAGAGACTGATCGATAACGCCCACTTGTTCGGTGCGGATATCGTGGCCGGCTTCACGGGCAGAATTCCGGATCGTCCGATCGACGAATCGATGGGCAAGTTCAAGGAAGTATTCGGCGAGCTGGCGGCAAGAGCGGCTGACCGCGGCGTCAGGCTCGCGTTCGAGAACTGCGACATGGGCGGGACGTGGACGCATGGCGAATGGAACATTGCGCACAACCCGACCGCGTGGGAGATGATGTTCAATGCCTTGCCAGTCGACAATATCGGCCTGCAGTGGGAGCCTACGCATCAGATGGTCAGCTTGATCGATCCGATCCCTCAGCTTCGCAAGTGGGCGCCGAAAATCATCAACGTCCACGGCAAGGATGCGACCATTGCTTGGGACGTCGTGCGGGAGCACGGGATTCATGGTCCTCATAAGTTCGTCTGGCATCGGACGCCGGGCTTCGGCGACACGAACTGGTCGGATATTATTACGATTCTGAGGCAGAATGGCTATCAGGGCTCGATCGAAATCGAGGGTTGGCATGACCCCGTCTACCGAGACGAGCTGGAGATGACCGGACAGGTGCATGCGCTGAACTATCTCAAACGCTGCCGCGGCGGCGACTATATCCCGAACCCGAAGGAGAATTAAAGACTATGGCAGACTATCGCGTACTGATCGCTGGCTGCGGCGGCATGGCGAATAAATGGGTGGAGTACGCCCTGGAACGGTCGGATACCGAAATCGTCGGTCTGGTCGACATCTCGGAGGCGAACGCGAAGAAACTGGCAGAACGGCACGGCCTGACGGCACCGTTCTTCACCGACGTAAGAGAAGGCGCGCGCGCGGCTTCCGCGAATCTCGTATTCGATACGACGATTCCCGAGGTTCATAAGACGATTGCGCTCGCGGCCTTCGAGGCGGGCTGCGACGTCATGAGCGAGAAGCCGATGGCCGCTACGCTGGCGGATGCCGAGGAGGTGGCTGCGGCGGCAGAAGCAGCAGGGCGCTTCTACGCGATCATGCAGAACCGCCGCTATCTGCGCCAGATTCGCTCGTACCGCAACTTGCTCACCGATGGCACGATCGGGAAGGTCGGCTTCGTGAGCGCGGATTTCTTCATCGGCGCGCACTTCGGCGGCTTCCGCGACGCGATGAAGAGTCCGCTTATTCTCGACATGGCGATCCATACGTTCGACCAAGCACGCCTTATTACGGGCGCGAATCCGGTATCGGTGTATTGCCATGAGTTCAATCCGCACGGCTCGTGGTATGATGGGAATGCGGCGGCGATCTGCATCTTCGAGATGTCCGACGGTTCGGTGTTCAATTATCGCGGCTCCTGGTGCGCCGAAGGGGCGCCGACGTCTTGGGAGTCGTCCTGGCGCGTGAACGGCACGTTAGGAACGGCGATCTGGGACGGCAAGAGCATGCCGTATGCGGAGGTCGTGAAGCCTGCGGAAGGCCATGTGTTCATGAACGAATTCGAACGGGTCGAAGCGCGGCCTTCGGACCTTGCGCGTGAAGGACATGACGGTTGCCTGGACGAAATGTTCGCCGCCTTGTCTGAAGGAAGGAAGGCCGAGACGGACTACACGGACAACATGATGAGCATGAAGATGGTATTCGGCGCGTTGGAGAGCGCGGCATTGGGGCAGAAGATCGACATTCGTTAGGCGGGGGAGAGGGATGAAGGATGATATACTCGGTATCGATTCACGCCGTACTGAGAGGCAGTGAACTGTCGACGGCAGACAAGCTCAGGCGTGCTGCCGCAATCGGCTACAAGGCATGCGAATTCTGGGGCTGGTGGGGCGAGGACCTCGCGGCGATCAGGCAAGCAGCCGATGAGACGGGCGTCGCTATCGGATCGATCTGCACGAAGTTCGTATCGCTCGTGGACCCCTCGCTGCGGGACGAATACCTTGCCGGGCTGGCTGAGAGCATTGCCGCGGCGCAGCAGCTAGGCTGCCGCTATCTAATCAGCCAGACGGGCAATGATCGGCCAGGCGTCAGCAGGGAAGAGCAGGCGGCTTCGCTTGTCGAGGGCTTGAAGGCAGCGGCACCGATGCTGGAAGCCGCAGGCATTACGCTGGTCGTCGAGCCGCTGAACACCCGCGTGGATCATCCGGGCTATTTCCTAAGAGAGATGGACGAGGCAGCAGAGCTCATCCGGGCCGTGGATAGCCCGAACGTGAAGCTGCTGTACGACGTGTACCACCAGCAGATCACGGAAGGCGACCTCATCCCGACGATTCGGCGCCATATCGATCATATCGCGTACTTTCATATTGCCGATCACCCGGGCAGGCATGAGATCGGGACCGGCGAGATCAACTACGCGAATGTGCTGCGCGCGATTGCCGAGACGGGCTACAAGGGTTACATCGGCTTGGAATACTTCCCGAAGGCGGACAGCGAGGAGACGCTGCGCGGTTTCTTGACGGAGTATGGTACGATCGGCTGAAGCTGGTTGACTCGAGTGTTTATGGGAATTAGAAGCTGAGAGCGGCGACAGGAGATGATCCTGTTCGCCGCTTTTGTCAGTTTCATGCGGAATTTAATCCTTTATTTTTCAGCGCATACCCACTATAATAATTCCGAGAAGACAAATGGGAATTATGAGACAGAATAATTTTCCTGCCGTTTCAGTCAATCGCCCATACGCTTGCATCGCGGTAGGCATAGGCTGATGAATAGACGAGAGAGCATTGATACCATAAGGTTTGGAGCGTTAAGCATGAGTTGGGAAATCGTATTAATGGGACTGTTTGTCGGGTTTTTGGTCGGACTTACCGGCGTGGGCGGGGCCAGCCTGTTAACGCCGATCCTGCTGATCATCGGCGTTAATCCGAGTATGGCAGTCGGAACAGACCTGTTGTATAACTCCATTACGAAGTTTTTCGGAACGATTCAGCACTGGCGGCAGAAGACGATCGACTTCAAGCTGGTGAAATATTTAGCCTATGGCAGCATCCCGGGATCCATCATCGCGGTAGGGCTGTTGTTCGTGTACGGCCAATATTTTGACAACAGCGAGACGATCCTGAAGCATGTACTGGGGTTCATTCTCATAACCGTATCCCTCATCACGCTGGCAAGGCAACTGTTCGAGAAGAGGCTCGGCGAGAACAAATGGCAGCTCAAGCCGCTGGAAGACAAGAGGCTCATGCTCATTGTCGTCGGCATCGTACTCGGTTTCATCGTGGGCCTCACTTCCGTCGGCTCCGGTTCGTTGTTCGCGATCGTGCTCTTGTACTTCTTCCGGATGAGCGGTTCGCAGCTCGTCGGAACCGATATCGCGCATGCGTTCTTCCTTGTAACCGTTGCGGCCGTCCTCCACTCCACGATGGGCAATGTCGATTACGGCCTCGTATTCAATCTGCTGGCGGGCTCGATTCCCGGCGTCCTGGTCGGCAGCACGCTGTCTGCCAAGGTTCCGTCGAAGCCGCTGCGGGCTATACTCGCCGCGCTCCTGCTCTTCAGCGGCATCAAGCTCATCTAATAACGCCTTCCGATAACAAGAGAACCGCGCGTCGGGGTTGGAAGCGCGGGTGGGGGTGTGGGTATTTTTT
>JAEWJS010000081.1 GCA_023386495.1 Bacillota bacterium
GTGCTGTACAGCGGACTAGTCGGCAGCGTGCTCGACAGCGCGATCTTCGTCGTCGTCGGGCTGTCGCCGCTCGGCGCGGGATTCCTGCCTTGGGACGCCGTCGGCTACGCTGTCGCCGGCCAGATCGCGGTGAAGGCGGGTATGCAGGCGCTCGGTGCCTTGCTGCTGACATTCGCCGTACGCGACTCGAGCGCGAAGGCGGAAGCTGAGGCTTAAGCGCAGGATCTTGCAAAAATAAAGAAGGGATGGACACGCGGCATTGTGCCGATGTCCATCCCTTTTCTGCTTGCCGAGCCTAGGCCCGCAGCGCTCGCCAGTCCACTTCCGGCACAAGGCCCTCGCGCGCCGCTCTCCCGAGCAGCGCCTCGATCGCGCCGAAGCCCGCATCGCCTAGATCGGCCGTGTACTCGTTCACGTACAGGTCGATATGCGCCTCGGCTACGCCCGGCGCCATCTCCTGCGCATGGCCGAGCACGTAGTCCCGCGAGGCCTCCGGATTCGCCCAGGCATAGGCGACGGATGCGCGGATCCAGCCGGCCAGCGCATCAAGGTCCAGCGACCGCTTGGCGATGATTGCGCCGAGCGGTATCGGCAGCCCCGTGTCCGTCTCCCACCAGCTGCCCATATCGGCGAGCAGCGATAAGCCGTAGTTCCCGTACGTGAACCGCGCCTCATGAATGACGAGCCCGGCATCGATGAGGCCGTCGCGTACCGCCGGCATGATCTCGTGGAACGGCATGACGATGATCTCGCCCACCCCGCCCGGTACCTGCTGCGCCGCCCACAGGCGGAACAGCAGGTAAGCGGTCGAGCGGTCGCTCGGCACCGCCACTCGCTTGCCGGCCAGATCGGCCGCCTCCCCAGGCTCCTTCGTCAGCACGAGCGGCCCGCAGCCTCGGCCGAGCGCGCCGCCGCAAGGGAGCAGCGCGTATTCAGGCCGCACATACGGGAGCGCCGCGTACGAGATTTTCAACACATCGAGTTCGTCCTCGCTAGCCGCCAGCTTGTTCGTGATATCGATGTCCGCGTAGGTCACGTCGAGCGCGGGCGCGCCGGGGATGAGCCCATGCGCGAGCGCGTGGAACACGAATGTATCGTTCGGACACGGCGAGTAAGCGATTTTGAGTGGTCCGACAGTCGGTTCTGTTGAATGGGATGTCGTCATTGTAGCACCTCCGCTAGAATACGGCTTGCAGCTTCCAACGCTTGCAGCGCGTCCTTGATGCGCCATGCGCCGCGATCCCGCGGTCCTACCGCGTTCGAGACCGCGCGCAGCTCCATCGCCGGCAAGCCGTAGAAGCCGGCGGCAAGCGCCACGCCGTAGCCTTCCATCGCCTCGGCAGCCGCGCCTGGTATGCGCGCCGTCAACGCTGCCGCCGTCTCGGCAGAGCCGGTCACGGTGGTGACCGTCAGAACCGTGCCGACTGCCGCGGGCAGCCCCGCATCGACGAGCGCCCGCGCCATGCGGCCGGCGAGCTCCCCGTCCACATCGATGCTGCTCGAGCCGAAGCCGAGCTCATCGACGCTTCGGAATCCCTCCGGCGTCTCTGCCCCGAGATCCGGCGCCACGATCGCATCGGCTACGACCAGGCTGCCGATCGGCGCGCGATCCGGGAAGCCGCCGCCGATCCCGGCGCTGATGACCAGCCGATACGGGCAGCCGGCAGTGTCCGATTGACTCGACGTCTCTGCCGCCGTGCCAACCGGCACAGCAGCTAGCCCGCCGTTCGGGCCCGTCGATTCGGCGCCATTGCTGCTCGCGGCCGGACTGACCAGCACTCCTACATTCGCCGCCGCAAATGCTGCGCCTAGCGTTTGCGCCGTACGCGCCGCGGCGGAAGCAGGCCCTACGCCGGCCAGCGCGACCTCGAAGCCCTCCGCGCCGCCAAGCCCGCGCAGCACCGCCTCCCGCTCGGCTTCGACTGCCGTCATAATCAATATACGTCCATTGCTCATCGTTCCCGATTCTCCTCTATTGCATGGTAAGTATGCTGTCCGTAAGCTAGGCTGGACAGGCGTCCGGACAGGCGCTGCCGCTCGCAGGGGTGGCATCATCGCAGGCAAATCTCGCCCGCATATGATTGCGCTGCAGACCTTCAACCCGCCTCATTACTTTACTTTATATAGTGAACCATTTTCCCCGCGATTGCGCAAGGTATGCCCCACGCCGCACCGCACCCGCACACCCGCTTCTCCTTATGCTAAAATTAGTGTATCCGCGACTAAGCGACATTCGACGAAGGAGGCCATTCCCGCATGTACACCGACTCACCCTACAAACTTACGCACGGCTCCGGCCGAACCCTTGACCCGCAAGGCGCCGGGCTCGCCATTGCCGAATGGACCGCGCCGGGCACGCCGGAGGGCACAGCCCCCGAGTGGATCGCGCCGCTCCATCTGCATCGCGAGGACGATGAAGCTTGGATCGTGCTGGAGGGCAGCCTTTCCTTCCGCATCGGCGAGGCAGAAGTGACCGCGCATGCTAACGAGACGGTCCTCGTGCCCCGCGGCACACCGCATACGTATTGGAACCCCGCGCCCGGCACCGCGCGCTACCTGATCGTCATGCCGCACCGGATCCGAGACTTGATCGCCGCCATACACGCCGCGCAGCACCGCGATGCCGCATCCATGCGGCAGCTGTTCCGGCAGTTCGCTTCCGAATGGCTGGATTGAACCAGAACCACCACCAGGCCCGCGCAAATAACCGCCCAGGCAATCCAGCCTGCCCGGGCGGTCCACATTACCTTACTTTATCTTACAGCGCTAGCCGAATGCTCCGCTCGAGCGGCGATTCTTCCGGCGAGTCCGCGCGTCCCAGCGACATGCGCTCCTGGAGCGGCGACGTGCGGTTGCACATGAACCGCGTCTTGCCGCTGTGATTCGGCGAAGCCGCATGCATCAGGAACGGGTGACAGAGGATGATATCCCCGGCTTCACCGGTCGTCTCGATGACGCGCAGCTCCGTCCCGTCCTCATCGATATAGGCCTGCTCCATCAGCTTCGCGTTCCGCTCATCCGGCCCAAGCTCGCTGCCTGTCCGGCCGACCAACTCGGCAAAATAAGGATGCTCCCCCACGAAGTCACGGATGCCCTCGTAGATGTCGACGCCGTCCGGATAACGCGACAGGTAACGCGCCACCGGCCGATGCGAGCCTTCCACGACCAGCGTGCCGCCGCCGCGCGGTCCGATATCCGAGAACAGGCACAGGCACAGCAAGCCCTGGTCCGGCGCATCGACATAATGGCGGAAGTGGATCCCGTCCCAATGCCAGCCTGTCGTCGGCACCACCCATGGCTCATCCGCGCCGTAGGAGAAGTTGACCGGCCACCAGCCCCAGCCCGGCAGCGCTTCGCTGGCGTTCTCGCCGTGCACAAACCGCCGCCTCACGCGTCCCTCGCCGACCAGATCATCGATCGCATCCGCGAACGTCGGCGTGTTGCATCGATCGAACGCATCGCTGCGATACACCTCGCGCAGATTGACCATCGGCTCCTTCCAGGTCGCCGGATCATTCCGCGAAATCCCCGCTGCCTCTTCCACCTTGCCCCATAGGAATTGCTGCGCTTCCAACGCGGCTTCCCGCGGCAGCGCGCCCCGTATCTGCACATACCCTTTCGTAACAAACTGTTCCACTTGCTCGTCCGTCAGCACTTTCGTCAGCATTGTCATGTAGTCATCGCCTCGCTTATGGGAACTGTAATGTAAACGGATACATGTACATACTTCTACACTACGCGGCGAGTTCCTTCCCCATGCCTGCAATTTGGTGAATCGCTTGCGGGAATGCTACAATACGGCTTAATAATGGTTCGAGGAGGTTTCCCATGGCTGAATTCCAAGTACAGTTAGAGAAGTATGCCGCGCTGGCCGTCGAGGTCGGCGTGAATGTGCAGCCCGGGCAGACGCTGGTCGTGACCGCACCGCTCGCGGCTGCGCCGTTCGTCCGATCGGTTGCGAGGAAGGCCTACGCCGCTGGCGCGAAAAATGTCCACGTCGAATGGAACGACGACGAGCTGACCCGCATCAAGTACGAGCAAGCGCCGGACGAGGCATTCCTCGAGTACCCGATGTGGCGCGCCAAGGGCTGGGAGGAGATGGCAGAGAACAACGCCGCCTTCCTGTCGGTCATTGCATCCAACCCCGACCTCTTGAACGGCATCGATCCCGAGCGGATCGCGAACGCGAACAAGACGGCCGGCCAAGCGCTGCATAAGTATCGCAGCTACGCCATGTCCGATAAGGTCAGCTGGTCCGTCATCGCGGTACCGTCCCCCGGCTGGGCGTCGAAGGTATTCCCGGAGATCGAGGCAGGCAAGCAGGAGGACGCGCTGTGGGATGCGATTTTCGCGGCAACGCGGGTGAATGAACCGGATCCGGTCGGGGCTTGGAAGGCACACACGGCGAAGCTTGATGAGCGGGCTGACTTCCTGAACCGGAAGAAGTACAAGGCGCTCCGCTACAAGGCCGAGGGCACCGACCTCGTCGTCGAGCTTGCGGAGAACCATCTCTGGGTGAGCGGCGGCAGCGTCAACGCGGCCGGCACGCCGTTCGTGGCGAACATGCCGACCGAGGAAGTATTCACCGCCCCGAAGAAGGACGGCGTGAACGGCGTCGTGAAGAGCACGAAACCGCTGAGCTACGGCGGCAATCTGATCAAGGACTTCTCGTTGACGTTCGAGAACGGACGCATCGTCAAGCTGGAAGCGGCACAAGGCCAAGCGGTGCTGCAGCGGCTCGTCGATACGGACGAAGGCTCCGCCTACTTGGGCGAGGTCGCGCTCGTGCCGCATCGTTCGCCGATCTCGGACACGAACATCGTGTTCTATAACACGCTGTTCGACGAGAATGCGTCCAGCCATCTCGCTATCGGCAAGGCTTATGCGTTCTGCCTCGAAGGCGGCAAGACGATGTCGGAGGAGGAGCTGCAGGCTGCAGGCCTCAACCACAGCATCACGCACGTCGACTTCATGATCGGCGCAGCCGATATGAGCATCGACGGCGAGCTGCCGGACGGCACGCTCGAGCCCCTGTTCCGGAACGGGAACTGGGCGATCTGATCGGCACAACAACACGACGGGCTGCACGCTAGGAACGCCTCATGGCGATCGCTTGCGTGCAGCCCTCTTTTACGGCCTTGGCCGTCTGCTGCCTATCAACCTCTAGCCGCTGCAGTCTCCTGCACGACCCTAGGCTCCTCATGCGGCTTCACCTTGCGAATGAAGAAGGCCAGCACCAGCGCGGCAACCGTCATCCATAGCGCTACGACGAACGCGTAGTTGATGCCGTGGATCGTCGCTTCCTGCGTGATCGCGGCCATCGCGGTCGCATCGCTCGGATCGATGCCGCCGGAGACGACCAGCTGTTTGCCCTTCACCGCAGCCTGGTTGGTGAAAATCGTGACGAGCAGCGCCGTGCCGAGCGCACCTGCAACATTACGCAGCGTCTGCGACATGGCCGAGCCGTGCGCATTGAGCCGCTGCGGCAGCTGGTTCATGCCCGCCGTCTGGATTGGCATCATGAGCATCGACATGCCGACCATCCGCAGCGTGTACATGAGCAGCATGTGGTTGTACGTCGTCTCCGCGGTCAATCGGGTGAATTCATAGGTCGTGAAGATCGTAATGAGCAGCCCCGCAACGGACAGCCAGCGCGCGCCGACCTTGTCGAAGATCATGCCCGTAATCGGCGACATGATGCCCATCAGGATCGCGCCCGGCAGCATCAAGAGGCCGGAATCCATCGGCGAGAAGCCGCGAATATTCTGCAGGTAGATCGGCAGCAGGATCATGCCCGAGAACATCGCCATCGTAATGATGACGTTAATGACCGTCGTCAGCGAGAACATGCCGTACTTGAACACGCGGAATTCGAGGATCGGCTTCTTCGTGACCAGCTCGCGCCAGACGAACAGCAAGAGCGCAACGGCGCCTACGGCCAAGCAGGCAATGACCGCCGTACTTCCCCAACCGTCACGGCCGGCATCGCTGAAGCCGTACAGCAGTCCGCCGAAGCCCAGCGTGGACAAGATGACGCCGAGCATATCCAGCTTCGGCATCGTGTTCTTCGTCACGTTCTTCATCGCGAAGCTGCCATAGACGGCGGCGAACAACGCCAGCGGCAGAATGATGTAGAACAGCACGCGCCACGAGTAATGCTCGACGACCCACCCTGACATCGTAGGACCGATCGCCGGGGCGAAAATCATCGCGAGACCCATCATGCCCATCGCCTTGCCGCGCTGCTCGATCGGGAAGATCGTCAGGAACACGATCGACATGAGCGGCATCATGATGCCCGCTCCTGCTGCCTGAATGAGACGCCCGGTCAGGAGCACCTCGAAGCCCGGTGCTACGGCGCAGACTAAGGTGCCGATCGCGAACAGGCTGCTCGCCACGATGAACAGCTTGCGTGTCGTGAATCGCTCGATAAGATAGGCGCTGATCGGTACCAGTACGCCGTTAACCAACATGTAACCATTCGACAACCATTGGATCGTGCTCGCCGTCAGCTGCAGGTCTTCCATCATGACCGGCAGCGCGACGTTCAGCACGGTCTGGGCCAGCAGCGCGACGAATGCCGCGATGAGCAGCGAGGCGACGATCGGTCCTCTGCGCAAGTTCGTACTTATTGCTTCACTCATGGTTCCATCTCTCTCCTCTGTATCTTCTCTCTAGTCTTCTCTCGACTGTTGCAGCAGCTGGACGATCTGCCCATGAATCCGGAGCAGATGCTGCTGGTCCTCTTCCGGCAGCGATAAGATGGGCGAGAGCCGGCTGACCCGCTCGCCGTTCGTCTCGGCCCACAGCCGTTCGCCATGCTCGGTCAGCCGCAGCTGAATGATCCGGCGATCCTCGGCCGAACGTTCGCGCGTCACGAACCCCGCCTTTTCCATTCGGTCGATAATCCCGCTGGTTGTACTATTCCCTAATAGAATTCTTTCTGCCAACTCGGATAGACTAATGCCGGGCCGTTCGGCCAGCACCTTCAGCACCCACAGTTGCACGGCCGTCAGATCATGAGGCTGCGCAGCCTTCATCAGGACGTGGAAGAACATCTTATTCACTTCACGGAATGACTTCACGATCTCCTCAACGCGCTGTTCCGAATCCATGACCATGCAGCCTCCAGTTGTTTCGTATAGGAATGTTTCGCATACGAAGTATTATAGAGAGCAGAAGACGCCGCTGTCAATTTCCAATTGTTCAGACGTCGTCTGGGCGGTACGAGGCGGCCGGCAGCATGACTCTACAGTCCGCAGCCGCACATTTCGGCGACTGGATAGCATATTTGCTATCCACGCAGCCCCGCAACCACCCATTTCGGCGAACGTATGTCATTTTTGCTATCCATCTCACACCTTAGCCCCTGTTTCCTGCGACTGGATAGCATATTTGCTATCCACGCAGCCCCGCAATCACCCATTTCGGCGATCGTATATCATTTTTGCTATCCATCATGCCCCTCAACAGCAGACTGCTGGACCGAACGAAGGCGGTTTTTCGCACTCGTGCGGCGGGATTGGGGCGGATGGACCGAACGAAGGCGGTTTCGCACTCGTGCGGCGGGATTGGGGCGGATGGGCCGAACGAAGGCGGTTTTTCGCACTCGTGCGG
>JAEWJS010000117.1 GCA_023386495.1 Bacillota bacterium
GGTTCGGCCGCGGCGACTCCAGCTCGACGATGCCCTTGCCCGGATTCACGACAGGCCAGCCATCCTCCCAGACGACCGGCGCGAGGAATGTCTCGCGCCCTAGGTTGCGGTAAGCGCCGCCGTACGGTCGAGAGCCGAGACAGACAAGCCACCACTCGCCGTTCTGCGTCTCGACGAGATCCGCATGCCCGATATTCGTGACGGCTGCGCTGCGACCGAGATGGCGATGCGTCAAGATCGGGTTGGACAGGCAGCCCTCATAGGGTCCGGCAACCTGCTTGCTGCGGGCCACGGTGACAGCATGCGTATGCCCCGTTCCGCCCTCGGCAATAAGCAAGTAATAATAACCGTTCACCTTATAGATATGAGGCGCTTCCTGCGCATGGATGAACTTCATCGCGCCGTCCCAGAGGCTGAAGCGGTCTCCGATCAGCTTCCCGGTCCTCAAGTCGATCTCCTGCAGCCAGATCTCCATATGCTTCGGATATAGCTGGCCGCCGGGCGGCCGCCGGTTGGCCATCACGTATGCACGTCCGTCATCATCGAAGAAGAAGGAGGAATCGATGCCGGGCGCGCCTTCAATCCAGACGGGATCGGACCAAGGTCCAGCCGGATCTTCGGCCGTCACGTAGAAGTTGCGGCGCTCGCCCTCCTGGCTCTCCACGAACGTCGTTACCATATAATAGATGCCGTTATGATATCGGATCGTAGCCGCGTAGATGCCTTTGGAGCACGGCGTGCCGTCCAGATTCAGCTGCGACGGCCGGTCCAGTACATGGCCGAGCTGCCGCCAATGCACCAAGTCCTTGCTGTGGAAGATCGGGACGCCGGGATAATATTCGAAGCTAGACGTCACCATATAATAATCGTCGCCGGAGCGGCATATGGACGGATCCGGATAGCAGCCGGACAGAATCGGATTGCGAAAAGTGCCTGGCGTCATCATTTAACCCCTCCGATAGCAGTCGAATCTCGATAATCCCCAATAGCCGTATTCGGATGCTTGCGGCGCATGGTCACGTCGAGAGCCGCTTCCTCTACGCGCTCCAACCTCAGCGCCGGTCCCTGCCGAGTCTCCACGCGGACGCGGTCGAGCGTAAGGCCGCGCACATGCTTGATGTACATCCCTTCGCCCGCCATGACGAGCTCCTCTCGCACCATGTCCGGTTCGCCGCCGGGCTCATCCGGATCGGTCGTCATCTCGATCTCGACATTGCGCAGCACGAGATCCTCGATCGGCATCTCCGGCAGCCCATAGACGAACGCTGCAGCAGCACGCGCATTGCGTGCTTCGATGTCCGCTATCTTCACCCTGCGGATGACCGGCGTGCACGCAGTGACCGGTATCGCCTCCGGCGTTGTCATCAGCGGATCCGATGGACTGACCCCATAGCGATAGAAGGAATTGATCGCGATCGGACACAGGACATCCTGCATCATGATCTGGCTGATGCTGATATCCTCGATAACCCCGCCTCTGGCACGGTTCGTCTTCATCCGAATGCCGCGGTCCGTGCCGAGGAACAGGCAGTTCGATACGAGGACGCGCCGGATATCGCCGGACATCTCGCTTCCTAACACGATGCCGCCGTGGCCGCGGCGCATGATACAGTTCGTGACGACGACGTTCTCCGTCGGTCGGCCGACCCTGCGGCCGTCTTCGTTAATGCCGGACTTCAGGCAGAGACAGTCGTCTCCTACATCGAATTGGCAATCGGAGATTATCACGTTCGTGCAGGAATCGACGTCGAATCCGTCCCCATTCGGCGCATCGGCAGGATTGCGGAACGTAACGCCGCGCACCCGGACCTCGTCGCAATAGACGAGATGCGTGTTCCAGAACGGCGAATTCTCGAGCGTTACTCCCTCAATCGTCACGCCCTTACAATCGATCAGCTGCAGCAGAGGCGGTCGCAGCAGTTGCTGCTCCCACTCCACGAATGTACTGTCCATGGCGCTGTACAGCGCGGCATTCTTCTCGATCAACTCCTCGCGATAGGGAGATATGCCGCGTGCAACCGTCTCACCCCCAGACTTGAGCTTCCGATAGGCATCCCACCAAGCCTGCCCTCGCCCGTCGATGACGCCTTCGCCCTTAATCGCCACGCGCTCCAGCCCGCAGCCGTACAACAGCGGATGATATCCCCAGCACTCATAGCCCGACCATCGCGTCAGTACGGGCGGATAATCCGCGAAACAATCAGAAAACCGGAGCGTCGCCCCGGTCTCCAGATATAGCGTCATGCCGCTGACGAGGCGGATCGGTCCTGTCTTGTACACGCCGGCGGGCACGCGTACGGTACCGCCGCCTGCAGCAGCGCATGCCTCGATCGCGCGGCGGATAGCTCCGGAACTGTCCGTGCTGCCGTCGCCTACCGCACCGTATGCGATAATATTGAAGCCGCTCATTGCGCCGCCTCTAGTTCCGCAGCGACAGACATCGCTTCGCACGCCAACAGAAATGCCCCAACCCCGTGCAGATCGTTGTCGCTTACAGGCCGCGTGACGTAATTCTCGTAATCGCCTGCGGATGTGCCGATGCAGATATCCGGCACTACCAGCCTGCCCTCATCATAGCGCAGCCGACCGATCAAGCCGGCGAAGCCCTTGTCCGCAGCATCGAGAATCTCGGCACCGACCGCCCCATGCTTCACGGCGCCTACGATCGCATAGACGAACAACGAAGAGCAGGATGTCTCCAGCCAATTATCGAGGCGATCGCCCTTATCGACGACCTGGTACCATAAGCCGGTTTCGGCATCCTGGAACCGCACAAGCCCACGCACGAACGAGCCGAGCGCGGCGATGAGTTCGGCACGGTCAGGATGATCGGCCGGCAGCACATCGAGGAACTGCGTAAGCGCAAGGCCATACCAGCCAAGCGAGCGTCCCCAGAACTCCGGCGAATTGCCGGTCTCCGGATTCGCCCACGGGAATTGCCGGCTCTCGTCCCATGCATGATACAGGAGGCCTGTCGATTCGTCGGTCATATGCTTCCGCATCAACCGCTCCCATTCGATCACCATTGGGACCAACTCAGCCTCTCCGTAGCGGGATGCGTAACGCAGGGCGAACACGCCGCCCATATACAACCCGTCCAGCCACATCTGATAAGGATATTTATCCTTATGCCAGAATGCGCCTTCCGACGTCTTGTTCAGCGTCCGGAATAAGTGCCGCAGCTTCTCCGCGGCGATCCGATACCGGCGTTCGCCGAATTGCTCATCCAGCTCCAAGAGCAGAAGTCCAGGCATGATCGCATCCAATTCGTCGCGGGCGAAGAGGAAGTTGCCGTCCTCATCCACTAGCTGATCTACATAACGCTTGGGATACGCCAGATACCGGTCATCGCCGGTGCGTTTCCATGCTTGCAGCATGCCTTCCAGGAAGACCCCCTGGTGATAGTGCCAGCGCCCTGCCGGAGGCAGCGCCTCAGGCGCCTCGAACGATGCCATTAAGGAATCGCATGCGGCCTGCGCATAGGCAAGCGGAGTTACGAGATTGGTCTTCATACTCAAGTAAATACACGTCCTCTCTGATCATGGAGTTGAAGATGCTGCTGCGGCAGTCCTGCCGTTACCCTTTGATCGAGCCGAGCAGCGCGCCCTTGGCAAAATGCTTCTGCAAGAACGGGTACACCATCAGGATCGGCAGCGTCGCGACGACGATAACGGCCATCTTGACGGTCTGCTCAGGCGGCGTGACGAAGTCGTCCATGCCGGAAGTATCGGCCGTTATTCCGCTCGCTAGAATGACGATTTGGCGCAGGATGACCTGGATCGGCCATTTGCCGGCATCGTTCAAGTAAATAATGGCCGTGACGTACGTGTTCCAATAGGTGACCGCGTAGAACAGCGAGATCGTCGCAATGGCCGGCATGGACAGCGGGATGACGATCCGGAACAGGACGCCCCAGTCGCTCGCGCCGTCGATCTTGGCCGATTCCTCCAGCCCGTCCGGGAGGTTCTGGAAGAAGTTGCGCATAATGATTAGGTTGAACGCGTTAATCGCGGTCGGCACGATCAGCGCGGCGTACGAGTCGACCAGCCCCATCCCCTTCACCACGAGGAAGGTCGGGATCAAGCCGCCGTTGAAGAGCATCGTGAATACGACGAGGAACATCATCGTTCGGCGTCCGTCCAGGTCGCGGCGCGACAAGCCGTACGCCATCAGCGCGGTCAGGAACATCGAGAACAGCGTCCCCAATCCCGTCACGCCGATCGACGTGCCGAGCGCCACGAAGAGCGTATTCGTCGAGAAAATGTAACGATAAGCATCCAGCGACCAGACCGTGGGAATAAGCACGAACTGTTTTTGCGCGAGCTCTGTCACCGTCGTGAAGGAGCCCGCGATGACATGGACGAACGGAAGGAACGTAACAAGCGCGATGAGGGTAAGCAGCGTATAGTTGACATAATCGAACATGCGGCTGCCGACCGATTTATCCTGCACCATGGCGACTCCACCTTTGTAATAATATCTTTAACTTTTTCTAAATAGGGCAGTTGTCAAGCCCGCTTTCTTAAAGACCGATTGTCAGCGCCGAGAAGGTTGGACGATGGTAGCAATTGAGGAGCGGAGTGTAGTCTAAGCTACATGAGCACCGGAAATTGCGCCAGCGTTCAAGATTCGACGTCGAATATGCTTCGAAGTGATACATCGCGATCACAATCGGTCAATAGATGCCTTCTTCTCCGGCTTTTTTGGAGAGGTAGTTGGCCCCCATGACAAGCAGCAAGCCGACAATTGACTTAAAGAAACCGACGGCCGCGCTATAGCTGAACTGCCCTTGCCGCAAGCCTGCCGTATACACATACGTATCGAATATCTCCGCTACCTCGCGATTCATCGAATTCAAGAGGAGATAGATATGTTCGAACCCTAGCTCCAGGACATCGCCGATCTTCAGAATCAGCAGCACGACGATCACGCTGCGAATCGAGGGCAAGGTGATGTGCCAGATTTGGCGCAGCCGGCTCGCGCCGTCAATCCGCGAAGCTTCATAGAGACCCGGATCGATTGCGGCCATCGCTGCAAGATAGATAATCGTGCCCCAGCCCGCTTCCCGCCATATAATCTGCAGAATGTACATGGGACGGAACCATTCCGTGCTCATCAGAAAATTAACTTTCTCCAGCCCGAACATCACTAACAATTCATTAATGATCCCGCGGTCCATGGACAGCATGACGAAGGAGATCGACACGATGATGACCCATGACATGAAGTGCGGGATATAGACGACCGTCTGTACGATCCTTTTGAACGCTGCAACCCTGACCTCATTCAACATTAACGCGAGAATGATCGGTACGGGAAAATAGAAGGCAAGATTCAAGAAGAAGAGCAGAAGCGTGTTGCCCAATATCATGAAAAAATCCGGATCATTGAATAACCGTTCAAAGTGCTTCAGGCCAACCCACTCGCTGTTCATGATCCCGTTATACGGCTGATAATCCTGGAATGCAATGACCAGCCCGCCCATCGGAATGTACTTAAAGATGACGAAGAAGAGCAATCCCGGAACTATCATCAGATATAAAGCCCGATTCTTGATCAGTCTTCTTGTGAGCTCCGAACTCGACTTATGCGGGCGCGCGGCCATTCCGTCGTGAGCGGTTGTCTGCTGCATGATTTCTTCTCCCTTTCTCTATGGAAAAATACGGAGGCTGTCTATGCTTCCGACAGCCTCCGGCGGTAATTACTTGGAAGCGGCGTTCGATGCGTTGAATTCGTCGATGATCTTCTGTCCGCCTTGCTTCAGCCAGTTATCGACTGCGGCCTGGTAGCCGGCTTCATCGATATTGCCCAGCATGAATTTGTAAGACGCATCCTTAATAATCTCTTGCAGCCTAGCGCCGTCCTGCGTGAACGTGTCGGAATCAAGCGCTGCCGCAGGATCATGGATCAGGTAGTTGTTGTTGTCGAGGATCAGTTCCTCTGCCTTGGCCTTGGACGGCAGATCATAGATCGGCACGTAGAAGTCCGTAATCGTGGATGGGCCGCCGATCTGAATCGATTGGTACGGCTTCACTTCGCGCGTCGTCATGTCCGTATCCGGGGACGGCACGACCTTGCCGTCCTGCAGCGTATGATGCTTGCCTTCTACGCCCCAGTAGATCAAGTTGCCGAGCTCCGTGCCTACCAGCTGATCGTAGAATGCGAGCACTTGCTTCAGATCATCCTCTGTCTTCACGGAAGATTTCGGGAACAATACGACAGAGCCGTAGCCCGGAATCGCCCAGATCCCATATTCGCCGTCCGGACCTTTCACTTGGTTATGCACGTCCAGTACTGCATTCGGATTCGCTTCGATAATCTTGTTATGCAAGGAGAGCACGTCGGCCATCGAGCCGACATAGACGCCGGCCTTGCCCGTAATGAGCAGGTTCTGTTGGTCCGTCTTGCTCGTAACCGGGAAGTCTTGGTTCATGTAGCCGCTGCTGTGGATCCGCTTGAAGAATTGCATCGTCTCCATGTACTCTGCCGTCATGAATTCCGGTACCAGCTTGCCGTCCTGCTCGCCCCAGTTGTTCGGCGTGCCGAACCAGGAAGCGACGGTCTTGAATGCGCCATAGACGAAGTCGCTGCGGTCCGTCAGGCCGATCGTATCGTTCTTGCCGTTGCCGTCCGGATCTTCCTTCGTGAACTTCTCGAGCATCGCGAAGAACTCGTCGGTCGTCGTCGGTGCCCCGATGCCCAGCTTATCCGCCCAATCCTTACGGAAAATCACGCCTTGACGGGACAGCGGACGCTCTTGGTACAGCGCATAGATTTTACCGTCTACGGATGTATTCTTCAGTACGTTCGGATCCAGCTTCGCTAAGTTCGGATAGTCGGCCAGATAAGGACCGATCTCCCAGAACTGGTCGTTGCGGATCGCTGCGCGCATCATGATGAGCGAGGTCTGGTTCTTCACGTAGGTCGCCATCGGCAGCTGGCCTGTCGCGAACGAAGCGTTCATCTTCTCGTCGTAGCTGCCGTCCGGCACCCACTGAATGTCGAGCTCCGTGTTCGTCTTCTCTTCCAGCAGCTTCTCGATCGTATCGACCGGCGTCTCCGGCTCGTGCAGGTTCGCCATCATCGTAATCTTGAACGGCTCTTTCGGTTTCTCTTCTGCCGCAGGCGCCTCTGCCTTGTTATTCGTAGCTGCAGGTGTCCCAGAGTTGCCCGTATTGTTGGTATTGCCGGCATTGCCGTTCGTGGAGCATGCAGCAGCTAATAATGTAACCGCTGTCAAAGTCGCCAGCATCACACTGGCTTTTTTCTTTGCCATCGTTCATGACCTCCGTTTTTTTGGGAATGTGTCGATTCGTTGAACATCCTCATCATAAGTGCCCCCTCCGCATTACGTATATAATCCGAGGATTAGCCGCAAGCCGGAAAAGCCCGTCCTATCAACGTTTGTTCGATGATCATCCCCATACCTAATCTAATGATTATCGCTGTTTCGCCCCATAACCAGCACGACAAACACCCCCTCAACGGTATCCGCTGAGGGGTTACGAGCGATATTCATATTCGCATTATATAAGACCGGTTGTCAGCGCCGAGAAGGTTGGACGATGGTAGAAATTGAGGAGCGGAGTGTAGTCTAAGCTACATGAGCACCGGAAAGTTCGCCAGCGTTCAAGATTCGACGTCGAGTACGCTACGAAGCAGCACTTCGCGATCACAAGCGCGACGCGTTGTATTCGGTGATGATGGTTTGTCCGCCTAGGTCCAGCCACCGCTCCACGACCTGCCGGAATCCCTGCTCGTCGATCATGCCGAGTATATAATGGTACGTGGCATCTTGAATCGATTCATATAAGCGGGCACCCCGTTCATTGTTCGTCGGTGAATCGAGGGCCAGCGTCGGATTATCGACTAACATCGTTTCGTTATCGCGTGTCAGCAGCTCGGCCTTATCCTTTGCCTCAAGGTTATAATCAGACAGCAGATAATCTTCGATCGTGCCGGGCCCGCCTACCTCGAGCGCGTGGTACGGCACGACATCCTTTTGCATTCGCGCGATATCATCGCTAGGTACCGCTCTTCCATCCTGAAGGGTATGATGCTCGCCTTCGATTCCCCAACGCAGCAGATTCGCGATCTTCGGCTCCATCAACCGATCGAAGAAGGTCAGCATGTCGGCCAATTCCTCCTCGCTAGTCACGGATGACTTCGGGAACAAGACCAGCGAGCCGTAACCGGTCGTGGCCCATACGCGGTCGCCTAACGGGCCGGCTACGCGATTGTGAACATCGAACACGGCGCTCGGATCAACTTCTCTGGCCTTCAGTTGCAGGCTGTTGACGTCCCCCATCGCGCCGACGTAGACGCCAGCTTGGCCTGTAATAAACAACGCTTGCTGGTCTGTCTTCGCCGTGACCGGAAAATCGCGGTTCATCAATCCTTCTGCATGCAGTCTGCGAAAAAAGTCCATCGCGTCCACATATTCCGGGAACATGAACTCCGGCATCAGCCGGCCGTCCTGCTCCCCCCAACCGTTCGGCACGCCGAAATAGGTTGCGATTGTCTTGAATGCGCCGAATACAAGGTCGCTGCGATCGGCAAGTCCGAAAGTGTCCATGACCCCGTTGCCATCCGGGTCATCCTGCGTGAAGGCCCGCAGCATCTCGTACAACTCGTCAAGCGTTCGCGGAGGCGCAAGTCCCAGCCGGTCCGCCCAATCCTTGCGATAAATGATACCCTGACGCGATAACGGCCGTTCCTGGTAAATCCCGTAGATCCGGCCGTCTACGGAGGAATTCTGAAGAATGTCGGGATTCAGTCGACTAAGATTCGGATAATCAGCCAGCAGCGGGCCGATCTCCCAGAACATGCCGCTGCGAATCGGATCCCTTACCAGATTCAGCATTTCGCCGTTCTTGAGGAATACGGCTTCTTGCAGCGTATCCGTCGCCATCGCGGCATTGAACTTCTCTTCGTAGCTGCCGTCCGGCGTCCAATGAATATCCAGCATGAATCCGGTCTGCTCCTCCAAGAGGTGTTCGATCGTTCGCGACGGCACTTCGGAGGTATGCAGGTTCGCCATAATCGTAATCGTCGCGCGTTCAGGATCTTGTGCTTGCGAAGTCGCAGCCTGGCTTCTGATCGGGTCGAGTGGGCTGCACGCGGCTATGGCTAGAATGAGAACCCATGCTGACAGCGCATACATTTTTCGCGAATTGTTGCTCATCTGCTCGTCCCCCCGCACGATTATGCTGTATAATCGATTATGTCACATTCCGCTAACATTGGAAATGGAAGCGATTGACTGCTTCGAACAACCGTCAGAAGGGTGCTGAAATGACAAGTTGAGACGATCCAGCCTGTACTCCAACATGATCCTATTCGGATTCGCGATAAGCATCGTACCCATCCTGACGCTCGGGTTCTTCTCCTACATGAAATCATCCAATATGATACAGACCCATGTCAATCAGAGCAATATTCAGATTATGAATCAATTGAACGGCAATGTGGAACAGGTGCTCCGCACGATCGAGTATACGCTCAACTACATCGTGAACACCAAGCAAGTGCAGGATGCGCTCTTTCGCCCGTTGACTTATACGGATTTTCAATTGTATAACCAGCTCAAGGAAGAGCTGAATCTCTTGCAATCACCTGAGACCGGGGTAACGGACGTCATTCTCGCGAATGCCTCTTCGAATTGGGTCATCAACAATCGCGGTCTCTATACATTCGACGAATATGCCAACGATACCTTGAAGAGTCTGCTGGAGCTGCCCGGTGGGACCAACTGGGTCACGCTCGACATCGATGCGCTCGGCACGAGCGACACGGTAAGCTTCGGCTGTCCGACCGCTGTCACGCTCGTGAAGAAGATGCCGCTCCATACGACGCTTAACAAGCGTGGGATCGCGCTGGCCACGATTCCAAGCTGCAGCCTGGCGGCCATGCTGGACAGCAAGAATACATCGGGCGAGGTGCTCGTGCTGGATGAATCCCAGCGCATCGTGATCCATCCGGATGCCGCGATGCTCGGCAGGACGCTGACGGACGCGAAGGCTATTCAGCAGTCCGAACTGACATTGATGGCCGGCGCATCGGGACAGTTCCAGACCACGATCGACGGTCAACCCATCTCGGTCACTTACGTGCGGTCCGGCTTCAACGGATGGACCTATGCCTCCTTCACCGAAATGTCCGAGTTCACGAAGGAAGCGCGCTCGATCGGCTGGTTCACGCTCTATGTCTGCTTGGCGATCATGGTGCTGTGCGTGCTGCTGGTCTGGATCGGCAGCCGCAAGGTCTACTCGCCGATCCATACGATCCTGCAGCGCATTGCCGACCGGCTCCCGGCATCTGAAGCCGTCAAGAAGAACGAGCTGCAAGTCATCGACGAGCATATCCAAGACTTGTTCGCTTCGAACAAGACGCTTCGCCACGAGCTGCATTTCAGCAGCCAGCAGGTTCGGACTTTCTTCCTGCATAAGCTGTTCCAGGGTCAGATTCATCCGGTGAAGCTTGCGGAGCGGAGCCGAATGTTCGGCTATGATGAATTGACGGCTGAGTGGAACCATATGGCCGTCTTAACGCTGCAGATCGACATACTCGAGGAGACGCGCTACGAGCAGCAGGATCTTGATCTTCTCTTGTTCGCCGCAGGCAACATCATCGAAGATCTCGTGCCCGATACGCACCGACTGCCGACCGTTATCGTCGATCAGACGCAGGTTACGCTGATCGGCGGCAAGGACATGTCCGCTGCCGAGTTCAACGATTATGTCTATCAGTTGACCGAATCCGTGCAGCGCAATATGCGCAGCTATCTCGATCTCGATGTCAGCATCGGCATCAGCTTGCCGTTCGCAAGCTTGAAGCGTGCATCGCGTGCCTATCGAGAAGGCCTCGAGGCGCTGAAGCATCGCTTGAAGCTCGGCAAGGGCGTCATCGTCTCCTATGCCAGCTTGAACGCGGGCAAGCATACGCAAGTCTACCATTATCCGACGCAGACCGAGAACCAGCTGATCGACGCGATCAAGCTGGCTGACGAAGAGCTTGCGGCGCAGCATCTCAAGCAGTGGCTCGAAGAGGTATTCCTGAAGGATCGGACGCCGCAAGATTATCAGATCTCCCTCGTCCGCCTGCTGAACGTGCTGATGATCGTCATGCGCGAGGCCGGCATAAGGCTTGAGCAGGTCCACGCGAGAGAAGGCTCGCTGTTCGAGGAATTGCTGCAGCTGTACGTCCATTCGGAGATTGAACACTGGTACTACAGCCGCGTGATCCTGCCGATGATTCGCGTCTTCCAGGATCGGCAGGCTTCGCAATACCATAATATATCCGAACAGATCATCGACATCATTCGCCAGGAATACGATCGCGACATCACCCTGGAAGAATGTGCAGACAGGCTGCACTATAACGTCTTCTACCTAAGCAGCGTGTTCAAGCGCGAGACGGAGATGACCTTCAGCGAGTATCTCGCGCAATTCCGGCTTAACATGGGCAAACGCTGGCTTGTCGAGACGAACATGCCGATCAAGGAGATCGCCGAGAAGCTGAACTATACGAATCCGCAGAACTTTATCCGTTCCTTCCGCAAGCAAGAGGACATGACGCCTGGTCAATATCGAGCGAAATACGGGAAAATTGAGACCTAGCAGCGAGGCAGTTCCGAAGTCAACCGACTTCGGGACTGCCTCTTTAGTCATTGATTGATTGCCCAAAGTGCAATATTGCACATTGGGCAATCACCGTGTTATAGTAGACCCTGTTGCAGTCATACTCATTCGGACGGTGGTGAATACATAGCGATGAACAAACCAAGCTTACGAGAGATGAAGAAGGAAGCGACCGCCCATGCGCTGGCAGTCGCGGCATTCCAGCTTACGCTGGAGAAGGGCCTTGACGGGTTCGTAGTCGACGATATCGTGAAGCGTGCCGGCTATTCCAGACGAACGTTCGCCAATCATTTTTCCCGGAAGGAAGAAGCCGTCGTCATGGCCGCTCTGCCGTTCGAGAGCATGGAAGAAGCGATGTCTCTGCATGCCGAGATCCCTTCAGGCGCGACGCCGCTTGACATGCTTCACCAATGGATGAAGATGCAGTTCACGGCCGATCTGCTGCGTCGATTACGCGAGCTCCACCTGATGTCCGAACGGTATCCTACGCTCGAGCCCCACATCCTGAGCATGTACAGACGGTTATTGGCTGCAGCCCATGAATCGCTGCACGACTTATTCCAAGACAGATATCCGATCGGATACAGCCATCAGCTGATCGGCGCCGTATACGGGATGATATTGCCGATTGTCGACGGAAGCCTGCCCGTAAAGTTTCCAGGCGACCCGCCGGACGACGCAATCGAATCCCCGACGTTCGAGCAATACCTAGACACGGCTTTCGGCTACCTGCGACACGGATTCTAGCGTGATCCAACAGAGATAAAGGAGAGAACTCATTACGATGTCTAAATTACTGTACCGAATTGGCAAAGCTGCTTACGACAGGCCATGGGCCTTCATCGCGAGCTGGATCTTGATTCTTGGTGTCGTCATTGCCATGCTGGGCATCAACGGCATGAGCGTAAGCTCCGAGATGAAGATCGAAGGCACGGAATCGCAGAAGGTGCTCGACAAGCTGGCGCAGGAGTTGCCTGAAGCGTCCGGCGGGCAATCGAGCGTCGTCTTCACGGCACCCGCCGGCGAACGGATCGACACGCCGGATCGCATAGCGGCACTCACCGAAGCCGTCAACAAGGTGTATTCCCTTGACTATGTCATCAATCCGATGGAGCTCGCGGCAGCCGCTGCGGCCGCAGCTGGAGCTGGCGGCGCTGAAGGCGCCATGCCGGATGCGGATGCGCTTGGCGCTGATGCCGCCGCAGCCGCTGCAGCGGCCGACGCCGTACCGGCCGAACTGCCGCCATACGGCCCGCTCATCGTGAACGGCATGCCGGTTCCCGGCGTGCTGGTCGCTTCCGACGGCAGCATCGCCCTCTTCCAATTCCAATTCACCGTGCAGCAGACCTCGCTTCCTGAGGGAGTCGCGGATTCCGTCGTTGAGGCTGTCACGGCAATCGAGGAAGGCACCGGCATTACGGCGCTCCCTAGCGACACGCTGAAGAGCGTCGATATCCCGATCGGCGCGAACGAAATCTACGGATTGGTTATCGCCGCAATTGTCCTGATTATGACGCTCGGGTCGCTTGTTGCAGCCGGCCTGCCGATCGTCATCGCGCTGTTCGGCGTCGGGATCGGCGTCGGCGGCGCCTTCGCCCTGTCCAGCTTCGTCACGATGACATCGGTGACGCCTGTACTGGCCCTTATGGTCGGGTTAGCGGTCGGGATCGACTACGCCCTCTTCATCGTGAATCGCCAGCGGCGGCTCATCTTCGATCAGGGCCTGACAGCCCGCGAAGCGGCGGCCCGCGCAGTCGGCACGGCCGGCAGTGCGGTCTTCTTCGCCGGACTGACCGTCATCATCGCCCTGTGCGGTCTGCTCGTGATCGGCATCAGCTTCCTTAGCATGATGGCGCTTGTCGCTGCTGTGACCGTGTTCCTGAACGTACTCGTTGCGCTCACGATGCTGCCCGCGCTGCTCGGACTGGTCGGGGAGCGAATCTGCTCCCGCGCTTCGCGCGAGAAGAACAGCACCAAGGGCGCTGCTCAGCAGCACGGCATTGCGGACCGTTGGGTAAAAGGTGTCGTGCGCTTCCGCTGGCTCGTCATTGTCGGCGTCATCGTCATCCTCGGCGCGGCCGCGATACCGGTTGCCGACATGCAAATGGGCATGCCATCCGGCGCAACCGCGAACCAGGATACGTCCGCTCGGCAGAGCTATGACGCCATCTCCGACGGCTTCGGGGAAGGGTTCAACGGTCCGCTGCTTATCGTCGCGGAGCCGAAGGATCCATCCGCAGCGATCACGCCGGAGCAGCTCGGAGGCCTCGTGCAAGCAATCGGGCAAGTGAAAGATGTCTCTGTCGTACAGCCTCTAGGCGTGAATGCTGACGGCTCGATCGCCATCCTCAGTCTCATTCCGGATACGGGACCGACTGACGCAGCAACGCAGCAACTCGTGAAGGAGCTTCGCGCGGCAGATTCCGCGATTGCGGCGACCTTCGGCGTGACACTCGGGGTCACGGGATTCACCGCGATCAATATCGACATGTCTGCCAAGCTGGCAGAGGTGTTCCCGATCTACATCGGGATTATCGTGATACTCTCGCTGATCATTCTGCTGTTGGTATTCCGATCGATCCTCGTTCCGATCAAGGCAACGGTCGGCTTCCTGCTTAGCGTGCTGGCAACGTTCGGACTCTCCACCGCTGTCTTCCAATGGGGCTGGCTGAGCGAACTGTTCGGCTTCGATACGGGCGGTCCGATCATGAGCTTCATGCCGATTATGGTTACCGGCATTCTGTACGGGCTGGCCATGGATTACCAAGTCTTCTTGGTCTCCTCCATGCGCGAGTCTTACGTCCATGGACACCGCGGTACAGAGAGCGTCATCCACGGCTATGATCAAGCCAGCCGCGTCGTCGTTGCGGCCGCGATCATCATGGTCTCCGTATTCGCAGGGTTTATTTTCACGCACGACATTATGATCAAGCAGATCGGTTTTGCGCTTGCGCTCGGCATTCTCGTGGATGCCTTCGTGATCCGCATGGCGTTGGTTCCGGCGGTAATGGCCCTCTTCGGCGACCGTGCTTGGGGACTGCCGCAATGGCTGGACCGGCTGCTGCCGAACCTGGATGTCGAAGGCGATAAGCTCATTGCGGAGCTGAATGCCCAAGACACCAAGCGATCTTCCTAATAGGCTAACTACATGAGAAGCGCCGGTGCATGCCCTGTCACGAAGACGGGGAATGCGCCGGCGCTTGCTATGTCCGTTATACTTCAAGTTGCGTCAGCAAGGCGAGCAGCTTCTCCGGTACCGGAAGCTTCAACTGACCGCCAAGCTCATCGGCATACGGATCGAACTCGGCTGCAGGCTGTTCGGTCTTAATCTGATACACTTCCTGGTGGAGCTGTTCCATCTTCTCGTCCAGCTCGTCCGCGGCATCGGCCGCCTCCTTCAACTCATCGAGCAAACGCTGCGGGACGGTACCGTTGAACTTGTAGAAGATTTTGTGCTCGAGGCTCGCCCAAAAATCCATCGCAATCGTTCGAATCTGTACCTCCACATAGACTGACTCCTGCCGATCGGACATGAATACCGGCACCTTGACTAGCAGATGAAGACTTTTGTAGCCATTCGGCTTCGGATTCTGAATATAGTCCTTCACCGCCATGATCGCAAGATCGCTCTGACCTTGAAGCATGCTGCTAATGTGGTAGATATCCGAGACGAACGAGCAGGTGATCCGAATGCCTGCAATGTCCTTGATGCTCTCGCGAATCTCATGCATGGAGCCCGCACCGCCTTTGCGGTACAGCTTCTTCATGATACTCTCCGGCGTCTTGAGGCGGGATTTCGTATGTTCGATCGGATTGTAATCGTGAAGGAGCTGAAATTCTTCCTGCAGGATGTCGATCTTGGTCTCGACCTCTTGGAGCGCAAACTTGTAGACCATCATGAATCGCGTAAGCTTGTTGCGAATTAGTCTGAGCTGTTCGATCGAGCTCGTGCCCATTGTTGTCCAACCTCCTTGACCGTCCTCATCTATCCATTATTCCCGAGTGTTGGAGAATCCATCGATCACTCGCAGCAACGAGCGCGCATGAATCGAAGATCGTGATTGCAGTCCAATCGTCATAAAAAAGACATTTTTGCTTGTGAAAAGATTCACATAATCCTGATCCAAAATCTCCTATTATTACGCTACAGGTACCGGATTGGTACTCATCGAATAAGGAGGCTTACGACATGGCAGTAAAAGAGACGAAGGTACAGGATCATCAACCGGCGCAAGGCGTCATCGAGCAGCTCGTGCGCAGAGCCGATAAGGCGCTGGAGCAGTTCATGGCACTCGATCAACGGCAGATCGACGCGATTGTCCAGGCGATGGCGCTGGCCGGCATCGACAAGCACATGACGCTGGCTAAGCTTGCGCTCGAGGAGACGGGCCGCGGCGTGTACGAAGACAAGATTACGAAGAACATTTTTGCCACGGAGTACGTGTACCACAGCATCAAGAACGAGAAGACGGTAGGCGTCATCGAAGAGAACCCCTACGAGAGCTATGTCAAGATCGCGGAGCCGGTCGGCATCATCGCTGGTGTGACACCGGTGACGAACCCTACCTCGACTACGATGTTCAAAGCGCTCATCGCGATCAAGACGCGCAACCCGATTATCTTCGCCTTCCATCCGTCGGCGCAGGCAAGCTCGGCCGAAGCGGCGCGGACGCTGCTCGATGCGGCGGTGCTGGCTGGCGCGCCGGCCGATTGCATCCAATGGGTCGACAAGCCTTCGATCGAGGCCACCCAGCTGCTGATGAACCACCCCAAGGTGGCGCTCGTGCTGGCGACTGGCGGATCGGCAATGGTGAAGTCCGCTTACAGCACCGGCAAGCCGGCGCTTGGCGTCGGTCCGGGCAACGTCCCCTGCCTGATCGACAAGACGGCGAATCTGAAGCAAGCCGTTACCGATCTGATTCTATCGAAGACGTTCGACAACGGCATGATCTGCGCTTCCGAGCAGGCGGTCATCATCGAGGAACCCGTATACGACCAGACGAAGAAAATGATGTCCGTTCTCGGATGCTATTTTCTCAACAAGGAAGAGACGGAAGCTGTATCCAAGCTGGTCATCAATGCGGATAAATGCGCGGTGAACGCGGTCATCGTCGGGCAATCCGCCGCCAAAATCGCGGAGCTTGCTGGCATAACGGTACCGGCCGATACGAAAATCCTTGTCGCGGAGCTGGCCGGCGTCGGCAAGCAATTCCCGTTATCCGCGGAGAAACTAAGTCCCGTGCTGGCGTGCTACAGGGCGAAGACGGCCGAGCAAGGCATCGAACGCGCAGCGGAAATCGTCCGATTCGGCGGGATGGGCCATTCGTCGGTCATCCATTCGAACGACCAGCGCATCATTCAGCTGTTCGCCGAACGGCTGCAGACGGGCCGCATCATCGTCAACTCGCCTTCGACGCACGGCGCGATCGGCGACATCTATAACACGAACCTGCCTTCGCTCACGCTCGGCTGCGGGTCGTACGGCAGCAATTCGACGACATCGAACGTGACCGCCGTCAACCTGCTGAACGTGAAGCGCGTGGCGAATCGGACCGTCAACATGCAATGGTTCAAGATTCCGCCCAAAATCTACTTCGAGCAAGGCTCGACGCAGTATCTGACCAAGATGCCTGACATCACCCGCGTCTTGATCATCACGGATGAGATGATGGTGAAGCTCGGTTACGTCGAGAAGGTCGAATACTACCTGCGGAAGCGCCAGACGCCGGTCGCGATCGAAGTGTTCACGGAGGTCGAGCCCGACCCGTCGACCGATACGGTACGCCGGGGTACGACGGTCATGGACCGTTTTCAGCCGGACTGCATCATTGCGCTCGGCGGCGGTTCGCCGATGGATGCCGCCAAGGCGATGTGGCTGTTCTACGAGTATCCGGACATCGCATTCGATAACCTGAAGCAGAAGTTCATGGACATTCGCAAGCGCATCTACAAGTACCCGCGTCTCGGCCATAAGGCGCAGTTCGTCGCGATTCCGACAACGTCCGGTACGGGCTCGGAGGTCACTTCGTTCGCGGTCATCACGGACAAGAACAAGGGCAACACCAAATATCCGTTGGCCGATTACGAACTGACGCCGGACGTCGCCATTATCGATCCGGAATATGTCTACACGCTGCCGAAGACGATCGTCGCCGACACCGGCATGGACGTGTTGACGCATGCGATCGAGGCTTACGTCTCCGTGATGGCGAACGACTACACCGACGGCTTGGCGATGAAGGCGATTCAGCTCGTGTTCGAGAACTTGGAGCGTTCGTTCAATACGGGCGACCACACCGCCCGCGAGAAGATGCATAATGCATCGACGATGGCCGGCATGGCGTTCGCGAATGCCTTCTTGGGGATCAACCACAGCCTCGCGCATAAGTTCGGCGCCGAATTCCATACCGCTCACGGACGGACGAATGCGATCCTGATGCCGCATGTCATTCGCTACAACGCGCAGCGCCCGACGAAGTTCGCGTCGTTCCCGAAATACGATCACTTCATCGCGGATGAGCGCTACGCGGACATCGCCCGCATGCTCGGGCTGCCGGCCCGTTCCGTAAGCGAAGGCGTCAGCTCGCTGATCAATGCCGTACGCGAGCTGAACCGTTCGCTCGGCATTCCCGAGAGCTTCCAGGCGATGCATCTGGATTCTGCGCGATTCGAGACCCGCGTCGACTATCTTGCGGACCGCGCATTCGAGGACCAATGCACGACGGCCAATCCACGCATGCCGCTCGTCTCGGAGCTGGCGGAAATTTATCGTAAGTCGTTCTACGGCAAGTTCGAATGAGCATGAACTAGAGGTCGTAGAGGATTAAACGTAACAAAACAGCTGAAGTCTTGGGCAATAGGTCCCTCGATTTCAGCTGTTTCATTGTGTTATCGTATCCGTTAGTTCAATGATGCATATAAACGTTAATCAACAATTGGGAGCGAATATCGTGCGAACCCTTCTGCATTATAACGATATCGTTCGCAGATTGTATAATCACGCCCTTGTGTATCAACTATTATGCCTTGTTTAGAAATATAATCGTTAATTACTTGTCCTGCTCCGTCAAAATCCCCCTCTTTGCTGGCAGCTACGACACAGCGTTGAGGTGAAATTGTCATACGGACAAACCACTCTGGTATACCTTCAAACGTTGAAACCTCTATGGATAAGATGTATGCAAAGGTATTTGGGTTATCTTGCCAAGAGGATTGTGACCACATACCATATTGAACAGAGGAATCAATAATTTGTGGCATGTGATTTGAGAGCCCGAGTAAGCTTTCCTTAGCCTGACGATATTTACTCCCCATATCATTTACACCGATAAGTGGAATGCCAATTAATTTCAACTCACCATGCTCAACAATCTTAGCCTCCATCTCTGCCAAAGAAGAAATCATAGCCTCATTCATTCAAGTTCCCCTCTTTTATAATTTTGAACCCTTAATAAAGTTAGTTGAATATACAATCCATTTAATTAGTATCTTGCTTGCCAGATTGTTATACGATTTCCGTCCGGGTCGAATAACTCAAAGTGCCAACCACATTCGCCTTCCTCAATAATCTCCTCTGTACGTACTCCCTGTTCGTTTAAATACTTGTGATAACCTTGAATGTCATCCGAGAAATAAGCAGTTCTTGGAAGCGGTCTACCGTCCACCATGTTTTGAACCACGGGCGCATCAGTCCTAAGCAACTGAAGATCAGGCTGCAGTATGGCATGCGTGTCAAAAACAAGGTCGGGTGTAAACCCAAGCACCTCTTCATACCATAAAGCGGATCGTCTAACGTCTGTTACAGGGATGTACGTGAAGCAAATACGAGCAATTTTACTAACAACCTTCTCGCTGAATGCCTCGCCTAATTTGTTTGTGGAGATAAAGTCAACAGTCATGTCAAACAACTCCTTCTTTAATTTTTGCCTTGTCCTTCTTAATCGGCTTTCAACCGTATTCTTTGATACATTCAAAAAGATTGCGATTTCCCTCGTATCCAAGCCGTTCATGTAATACAAGAAGATGATGTTACGTTCTTTATCCGTTAATAGACGAATGGCTTCCCATACCAATCACTGGCCGCCTTCGTGAATAATTCTGTTTCAGATTCAGTAACATTCCGCATATAGCATCCTCTCCCGAATATAGACGAAGAGTCCGATGATTAGCGTGCATTTTTGATGATTTTCTTGTATGATCGGACCCACAGCCGCGCTCTCGTTCCCGTTAGCTTAAAATGCTACCGCTGTTTCAGAATCGGCTTACTTACCAGACCAAATACAAATGCGATTACCGTCAGGATCATGCAGGTAAAAAGTCCAATGATCACCGTCTTTATAAATATCGCCAACCATATTTCCATTGTCTTTTAATTTTTGATATAAGTTGTCCATATCATCTGCGATAAAGCCAATCTCTTCCGCTGGTCCTCCGCGATGAAGGTTATTTCTCTTTATTTCTCCCGCGGCTTTATCAATAAAAAAAGGCAACCCCGGTACAATCTCAAGCATTGCAAAATCGTCTCCGTTTAGCACTAAGAGCTTAAAATCAAAATTATCCTGATACCATTTGACTGAGCGATGTAGGTCGCTTGATAGAATTTCAAAGTAGCTCATCTTAATCAATGTCCATAACCCTCCTCACGGGCTTTCGAATAATTTCAGATGTACCTTTGAATTCTCATAGACGGAATTCGTATCTTCTCACGAGTCTAACAAGGCGTTCCTGCACAGCGGTCATTAATAGGTCCAAAAATTCAAACGGTTGCCAAACGGATCGTAGATATGCATCGCCTTCCAGCCTGTTCCCACAACTTCAGATACCTTCACATTCAGAGATGTAAATCGTTCGAACTCTTCTTCAATATTTGTCGTAAAAAAATAAGGACATGATGGACCGTCTACACAAGTATTCGGTTGAGAACTCTCATCGTAAATGAGTAGAAAATTACCGTCCATCTCTACACACTTCTTTGGCTCGATTACGCGAATAGCGGAAATACCCAGTATATCTCTATACCATGAAACTGCTTCGTCCAAATTCCTTACTCTGACATACCAGGGACCATAACCGGCGATTAAATTTAGTCCTTCTTCGTCTCCGTCTCGTTCATCGGACCTTATCGCATGTAAAGTGCCGTTGAAACTATGCAGGTCAAACCATTCCCGCCCGTCTGGACCTAGCTCAATATCGCCCACGCGGACGCCACTATCAAGAAAAGATTGCCGAGCTGCGCGCAAATTCGGGCTGTTGAAAGTGAACCCGACATTTGTGCCCTCTTTGTCTGAATTGATGATAAAGTGCTTCAAGGGTACCTCCGAAGCGGCTGATTTAAGATGAATCAATCCTCCTTCTGGGAACTCAAGTGAACTCATTTTCTCAGCACGGCTCGCAGGGTCATGCTGACCTTCCCATGTCGGCCACTTTAATTGAAGTCCTAAATGTTCTTTGTACCACTGGATCGCTTTGTCGTGATCGGCATAATTCACATATATGAATCCACCATCCGATCTGAATCTAGGCGGCGGAACGATCTCTTCACCGGTTGAAGTCGCTTCTCCGGAGATCTGGAGGTTCTGCAGCGTCACCGTTGCCCCGAAAGCGGTACCAATTCCGACCTGGCCAGCTGCACCGCCAAAGTTGCCGATCGACCTCAGTCGTTCTTCATCGTTGACGATCAGAACGGTATAATCCTCCTCAATTATCCATTTGACTTTGATCCATTCATTTTCGGGTACTCGACCGACTCCCGCAACACCTTCCCATTCACCGGTCGAAGGGTTCTCCCAGCGCAGTTCTTCGGAATTAACCTCCCAATTCAAGATGATCATCCCTTTGGCAAACTTGATCCGAATATTGTTGGAATCGGTTTTCACTTTCGTTTCGATGCTCAGCGGTACGCGGTATTTCGCAGCTGTAACCGCAAATCCCTCATATGCTGCACTAACTGCTAATTCGTCAATTGACAGATTCACAGAAGCATTTACCGCAACTAGATCCGATACAGCTATTTTCGATAATTTGTTCATATCCCAGCCTCCGTTACTATTCTAATTGAAGTCGAAACTGGCATTTGGCAACTCTCTCCACGTCTGCCATTCTTGTTAATCTCTTTTATTAAGCTATCCTCATTTAACATTACAAGGCCGCCGTTATACTTTCGCGGCAGCCTAGTCATTTTCCTTTATTTAACTATTGTTTCCCGTTAGCTTAACGCTTATTGATTGACGAGTTGAGAGAAGGAAACGGTTTTAGTTGAAATATTCAACATGCGGGTTCGTATTTCATTTTTAGAAATGAAAATTGTGTTTCCATTTTGGTCGAAACAATATGCGATTGGGATAGATACTTCACTACCTCGAAATGAGCCGTCAGCGTGACTTGCCCCAATAATCATCACCTTATAAGTAACTGCTATCCTTTTTGCTTCATTTATCCATTCATCGAATTGTTCTTCACTGAACATTCCCACACCAATAGGATGTACAATCACGTCAATACCACTGGTGTCTTCGTTCTTTACACCTTGTTTGACCAATTCATCACAAAGTATGTGTCCTATCTTCCATCCCTCTACCGACTTAAAAGTCGTATTGCTGTACTTTATTCGGTCAAGAACGACTTCGCCTGAGCGATCAATAATTATAGCTCTATCTTTTGGACTTTCGTTTAGTCTTCTATGTCCTCCAATAAGTATCTTGTTATGGTTCCTTGCTAATGTACATGCATGTTCCACATTTTCATTCAAATAACCTTCTGGGAAGATCACCGCATCAGCGGAAGGATTATTTTGAAGTTCGTTTTCAAGTTGCGTGATGTTCTGCTCAAGTTTTGGTTGGATGATTAGAATATTCATATTAACCCCCACGAGTTACGAACGACTGGTAAGCAAAGAAAGAAGCAGTGGATCGGATCCACTGCTGTGCTCTCGTTTACCTTTGGTTCAATGATCTAGTTATAACAACTTGGCAAGTTTGATATCTTCTAAAGGTTCGCTAGTGGGGATATCAAATAACCGCACGAAAGTTACATCGAAGCTTGGAAATGGAGGTAATGTTTCTCTCGCTGCCGATTTCATTTCCATAATTTCTGCTTCATTCATACCCCATTTTGTTTGACCCAGAGTCAAATGAGGAATGAAGTTATCCAACTCTATATTAACGTCAATAAGTTCGGGCGGTGGAGAAACCGCGTCCATCAAACTCATGTGAAGATTATATATCTCTTTCGATTCAACGCTAAGAAACGAAACCGCTGTTCCAAATGTTCCTGGTACAGACAAAGTCAACTGGAAGATTGGAAAAGATGAACATGTCTCTCTTACCTTTTCAAGCCAGTTCATATCCTCCGAAAGTCCATTTGAGAGTTTAACAGTAATATGTGGTTCCACAGGAGCCCTAAATCCGTTATTATCCCATCGATTCCGAAATGTCTTAGCCCATTGATTACGGAATTCTAAAATTTGTATTTTATATTCTTCGGGTGGAACGATTCCTATGAAGAATGGCATTTTACACCCCTTAAAGTGTCCTGTCGTGTTTGTATTCTTTGTCCGGCGGCCAGCCGCATTTGACACAAAATTACGTTGCCAATTCATAGTCCAATGTACGTGCTAACTCCTCTAAGGTTTGGCGGACATCGTCGCCGTTTCGAATGAGCCTGCTCAGCACGCCGTTTGTCAGCGAACTATTCAAAAGCCTCGGATTAAGTGTACTTGCGCGTTTCCTTATATACGGTAAGTCTTCAAGAAACGGCCCAAGATACGGACTGGACTGTTGATTACTTCGCTCCGCAATCGTCTTCGACCACGCAAGACTGTGCCGCGTCCACTCTTTCGCGCTCCACTCGGGGGGAGTAATCAGTAGCTTCAGAATCTCCCAGGCCAGTTCAGGATTACGCGAATGTGCGGCTATCGCATACCCTCCCACTATTGCCGAGCTGGAACGGTGTTCGCGTCTCATGATAGGCATACCGACCGTCCCGACCCTCGTATCCACATCGATGTGCCCTTCACCAGCCATCCACGTCCCCTCGCCGAACATCCCGATCTTATCGTTGTAGAAGTTCATGGGTTGTAATATCGGATCATGGTGTAGCGGCGCGACGCGATGTAATCGGAACAGGTCGACGAACGCTTGCACCGCTTCGACTGCCGGGTCAGCATCCAGATATCCAACTGCCTTGGTTCCATCTTGTGAGAGGATGCTCCCACCATTCGAAACGATCATCGATTCGACGAACAACCAATCCTGTTGGATGACGAGACCGTACTGCTCGGCATTCCCGGCGTCATCCCGTCGATTCAAGCGAGTCGCAATGTCGAGGAATTCGGTCCACGTCCACCCCGGCCGCGGATACGAAATGCCTGCTTCATCGAACCGATCTTTCTTATATAGAATACCCGGCAATCGCGGTTCGGTTGGGATGACCGCAAGCTTGTCTCTTACCATCGCATTGGCAATCAATCCTCCATAAAGTTCATTCATTAGCAGGGGATCACGCTCAGCGAACGGCGTCAGATCCATGATGAGTCCTCGTTCGAATGCCGGATTGATATCTTGCGGTCGAAGCGGTACAAGATCGGGCGGATCGGCGGATCGCAAGCGATCCCAAATATGTCCCGGCGTAGCAACCGACTCGAATGTTAACATGACATGCGGACGTCCCCATTCAAAATGGCTGCGTACCTCTTTAAATCGATCAGGCGAGTATCGCGTCAACATTCGGATATTCTGACGATCCGCTCGGTTAGCTTCAGCCAGTTCCAGCAGTGGGCCTGGTCTGAGTACTGGCCCCTCTGTCACTCGAAATGCCTTGACTGTCACGATCGACGACCAGGCGGGTCCGATTCCGACTGCGCTCGTTAATCCCTCGTAATCACTCCTTGTCGCATGCAACAGTCTGCCATCTACGAATATGGCCGATAGGCGTTCATCAATGTACCATTGAACCCTCGCCCATTTTTCAAGCTCGATTCCTCCGAAATTGCGGATCACTTCGCTCGTACCGTCTGTAGGGTCATTGTATTTATGATTATTCGCGTCGTGTTCCCAATTTAATATGACCTTACCCCGAGCATAGGAAAGTCGGATGTTTGTCGAATCGGTCTTGGCGGTGCATTCAATTAGAAGAGGCACGCGATAATGCTTAGCCGTCATGGCAAATAGATCATCCAAATCACCAGTTAGTTGCAAGCCTTCCTTGACGAGTATTCGATCGCAGGTGCCTTCAGACAACAGTCTAAGCAGCTTCTCTTGTAACGTGACGGAAGTTCTCCGAGTTATCAGTTCCTTCTCGACGGAAATCGACCATAGATCCTTTAGCTTTTCCCGTGCTCGACGTAGACGGCTGTCAACGGCTTTGACACCGAGATTGAGGAAATCGGCGATCTGCTGCAAGCTCCAGTCGTTCATGTGGAAAAGAACCAATACCATCCGGCTGGATTCATCGAGGAGTTCCAGCACGCGCCACACCTCGTCCCGCGACTCCCGCCCTAGAACGATATCCTCTGTCGACCAATTATCTTGAAGCTGATCGCTGCTGTCCAGCCGGACGTAGCCGACCCGGTTCGACCTTGCCCAATCCGTGCTTGTCCTGGCCGCTATCGTATAAACCCAGCTGCCGAACTTGCTCTGGTCCTGAAGGGTATGAAGATTTAAGTACGCTTTAAGAAAAGTCTCTTGCACAATGTCCTGAGCATAATGCCAGTCACCAATCCGGCTATAGGCGAGAGCATACACAGCATTGGTGTAATGTCGGACCCATTCATCGAAATGTCGGTACATATTCGACTTCTCGTTATTCAAGTAACCAATCCCCCATCGTATGGCGTTAACTGCTATATTTCCACAATTGGAATAAATCCTCCTGCTAACATGACGAATTTAAGGACGATGTACCGTCTATATGGCAGAATGTCTCGAAAGAGCATTCCAACCCATTATACTGGAGGTCCTACACATGAAAACTCAGAACCCAGAAAAGCTGAAACCGCCGAACATGGAGTTCGACGGCGGGCAATTGGATGTACTTTGGAACCATCATAACGAAGCAATTGAATGGTATGCTCGACACCTTGGTTGGTCGGCCGGTCAGACTGAAACCTGGAATAACGATCTATTTGCGGCAGAAGCCAAAATGACTCCACTTAAACGCCATGATAAAGGTACGATTTGGCTCCATTCCTTGAGAAGCGACCGTCCCTCCCCTCATTTCTTCGCGGACCGGGACAGCCGTAAGCCCAACCTCAGGTGGTGCTTCGATATGTTAGATCTGGAGGACAAGCACGCCTATTTCAAAACGAACGGCGTTCCGGTGAGCCCTATTTATTCAGGGCCAGGCCAACTACTTTATTTTGATTTTTATTCGTTCGACGGAACCCTGCTGACTTGTATGGGGCGTTCGGACAGCGATTCTCCGTTACAAGAGAACGATGGGAATTGGGTGACGATCGGAGTGGGGGATCTCGGGCAAGCCATCTCGTGGTATCAACAGTACGTTGGAATGAATGTGGTAGCACAAGACCCTGCGTCCAAATCTGCTATGATGGGGCTTTCTTCAGGAAAGTCGAGATGGTGGCTATATGAGGTTCCGTTGTACTCATTCGCAGGGCCTATTAACGGAGCGGCTAGACCTTATATGGTCATACGCGGATCAACGATTGCGGAAAATTACCGCCAGGTACTAAACGAACACGGGGTAGCATCGTCTGTAATGAACGGAAATCCGCCTCTCTTATCATTGTCGACATTTCATTTCTATGATCCATGGGGAAATCGTTTGAATTACTGGACGTACTGAATCTAATTTCTCGTCACAAGTTCCCGTTAGCGTAATGAACTCTGTTGAACCAGTATATGAAGTTATAAAGGAAACTGGAGATCATTGTCGAAAGTAGCTATCTAAGAAAATCTGTGGTATACACGTCCGTAAAGTAGGTGATTTGCATAACTAAAGATATCGAATATGTTAATAAGTCCCGCAGCGGGGATATCCTTGCATTTTCAGCGCTGGTGAAGAAATACTCTAACGCCGTTTGCTCCGTAGCTTATGGCGTCACAAAAGATTTCCACGCCGCGCAGGATATTGCACAAGAGACTTTCTTAAAGGCGTTTAACCATTTATCCGAGCTGCAGCAATCTGAGAGGTTTGGCAGTTGGATCTACTCTATTGCAAGACGACAAAGCGTTGATTACATCAGAAAAGAAAATACGGAAAAGACAACACTTGGCAGAAGATTTATCCGCCTCCAAAACACCGATGGAACAAGTGGAAGCAAGTGAAATTCAGACGGACGTATGGGAAGCATTAAACAAGCTGGATGAAACGAATCGGACAATCCTAGTTTTATTTCATTTCAGCGAGCTGAATTTGAAGGAAATCGGACATTTTTTGCAAATGAGCATGAGTGCGGTGGAAAGCCGCCTCCGTAGAGCCCGTAATATGATAAAACAAGATCTGATGGAATTAATGCCAAACCATGCCACGAATCGGGAGACGATCACGAAGCAGGTCACCGAGCAAATGATCAAACAGGCAGGACATTTTTACCTTCCTGTCAGAAGTGCTGAAGTCACCTCTGAATGGTTTATCAACCATTTCGGTTTATCCCGCTTTGTAGACTATCATTTGATTCTCCCTTCCGGACAAATTGTATATCTTATTGAAACACCCAATGTAAATCCGAAAAGGAATTTGCCGGCGATTACATTTACGGCGGAACAAGGATCGAATCTTCGCGAAAGATTAATAGAGCAAGGCGTACGTATATCCGACCCTGACAATCTTGGAGAGTTTCCCGGACAATTTTACTTCTATGATCCGGATGGTAATAAGTTTGCAATCATTGAAAAATTATTTTGAGTTTATGACGGATGGATGTATCGCTTGGTGTACGTCTATTTATTGAGTTCATAAATTAAGGAGGTAACAAAATGAATGAAACGACTGCTCTTAATCAGCAAGTAAAAGAGAAAATCAAGAACCCGCTTTTGCATGCAGTTAATTGTATTTACATTCCAGTTGCTGATTACGAAAAATCAGCTGAATGGTATGGAGAATACCTAGGTCTAATAAGGGTAAGCCCTGGGTCGAATATAGTGCTGCTTGGCAACGGAACCTGGATGTTCCTTTGCGAGGCTGACGGGGAAAGCCCGAATTTCGTGGCCACCGACGGGACTGTCATATCCCCATTTACTTTTGAAACGGAGGATATTGTAACACTGCATCAATCTTTGACCAGAGGCGGTGCGGAAGTTGAACCGGTAGAGGATTTTGGCGATTGCGGGTTAAAATTTTGGTTTAAGGATCCTGATGGCAACAAGTTTCATGTCTGGCAAGATCCCTTTAAGGCTGCGAATCGTTAGTCGACCGGATGAAAGAAGGGAGCAGGCAGCAGTAAACTGGTCCCCTAGACTGGACACTTTGAAAAAAGTGTTTAGGCTACGGGGACTTTTTGTCTAAGTGATTGGAGAACTTTTCAACATTAGATGCAAGAATGAAAAAAGCAGCTGCTGCCCGGGCAAACTGCTCCATAATGGGTTCAACTAATGTTCCCGTTAGTTCAATATAAAGTTTTATTTCCCATTTGATTTACAATAAACAGATACAGATTATCCGCTTCCTTTTCTCCTTCGCTTTGACCTTGATACCAAGCGACTACGGGACATTCACCTTTTTCCATTCGAATAGTGTCTAAACAATAAATCCAATCAGCGCCTGGTTCATAAAAAACCACATAACCAAGAGGCAGTCCGTAACCACGCCAGTTATTAGTGTTTTGAACGCATATTAATACATCGTTTAATCCTGTTCCATCAATTTCAAAGCCAAAAAAGCTTACAGAACCGTATTCATTGACCAACCATTTATAACTGTCCGGTAACACTACGTTCAAGTGCTTTTCAATCTCTTTTGCATTGTCCCTGGACGAACGCTTTAGTTTATGAACACTCTCTTTCTCTATTAGCTCCTTTAATTTATCCTCAAACATTGCAAGCCCCCAATTAAAAGTATTATTGGATCTATTCGCAACGTGAATTCCATTATCCTGCCCGTTAGCGTAACGCTAGATCTTGAATTATCGCTCTATTAACGCTGATTGTTAATGATCCTCCAAACCAAACCGCCAGCGAAATAAGTCTCTTTTTCAACGTTTAATTGAACGCTTTTGTTTGAACTGAGATACCTTGGCTCTTCATTTCTAATGGATAGAATCTTTTCATTCTTCCATTCCATCGAAAAATCCCTTTGGGCCTCGCTATGATAAACAACCTTCGTACTACTGTCATCATGGTTCGTAACTTCTACCCATAAGTTAACGCCGCCAGCGGCACCGCCATAGGTTTGATAGTAAGCATTTGCCGTGTATTTTCCGGTTGGGGATTCCACAGGTCCGTCATAATATTCGCCTTCAAGATCACCGAATGTAAAAAAGGTTGTATTGTATACCACTTGCGCTGACACGATTCCGATTCCTATGAGAGTCGCAATGATCAGTTTTCTTGGGAATGGCTTCTTTTTGATGATGTAAGCAAAAAGCTTGAAACAAAGTACTAAAAACAGTAGGACTGTAGTGAGAGAAAGCATGAAAAAGCCTAATAAATATAAATAATTGATAGTAACCTCCTCCAGTCATCTCACACTTGTCGTATCATGAATCATGAATATTCGTATCCATCGATGAAGAGTACGTTCAATTATGGGTAGAGCATACTTTTCTCCATTGGGACTGGTGGATTGCGCTCGGGCTTTCGCTTAGTTCTTGGACCTTTTGGATTCTTTACCACAACAAGAGAAGTACCCAGCGGCACGGCATTTGTCGGTGAGCCTATTTTTGCATGGGCAGGTTATTACGTCATGACAGGCTGGCAGTATTTTTACTCCGTCCCGATCTACTGGCTCATCTATATCTTTTGCGACTGGCTAACCAAGCGGGATACGTATGAAGCGCTCTCAACATGATCGGATATCGTGCGATCAGGTGCGAACATCTTCGATTAAGGATACGGCCTCTTTAATGTAAGCGTATAGCTCACCGTCCATGCCATGTACTGTTGCGTGTTCCGGATACTCGCTATAGTATCGTTCCGTTGCTTGAACAAAGGCACTATCAGCCGGAGCGTAAGCATCTATTTGTGCCTTCCAACGTCTAGCCAACCCGGCTACTTCAGGATCATCCGGTGGTGTTCCACGAGATAAGCAATTGCGAAAATCTGCTAGGATTGACTTCCCTTCCGCACGGATTCCCTCTAGCTTCTCTGCGGTCTGAAGGCTGCGCATTTTCAACTCATCGGCGAGTTGCTTCGAGAAATGTGGACTTTGCATCATGCGCATCATTTGCATGAGGAGCATAAAGCGCTCGCCTGGGATCGGCTGACCTTGGTTCACAAGATCTAGCAAATTCGTTATCCGTTGCTTCAATCCCTCTAATAATTGGATTTTCTCGCTCAAGCGCGAGAGCTGCAGCTTCAACATCTCCTCCGGGCGGAAAGCCGGGTTATCGATCGTCTCCTTGATTTCCTCTAAGGCAAATCCCAATTCCTTCAACGACATAATATGGTGCAGCTTCGCGATATCAGAATCTGAGTATAAACGGTGTCCCGATTCGGATGACCGTGAGGGAGAGAGCAAACCTAACTTATCGTAATGATGCAGCGTTCGAACGGTTGTACCCGTTCGTTTGGCTAACTCTCCTACCTTCCAATTGCCGCTCACAATGTGTGACCTCCAATCGTTTCATTTCCTCTTGCACCTGACGCTACGTCAGGATGTAAGCTTCACTTAACGTAATATAACAGTGAAGGAGAGCAGGAATAGACATGTACAAGGCCAATCATCTCGTGAAGGCACTCGCTTACCATAACAAAGCTCGCATTTTTTACATTGAGAACACGGAGCTCGTCGGATCGGCATGCAGCCGCCTGCCATTGCACCCGTTGCCGAGAATGGCATTGAGTAGGACAATCTCTGCTGCAAGCCTGCTAACGGGGACCCTAAAGGACAATCAGCGACTCAGCATGAAAATAATAACGAGCACGAAGGATTATAAAATCTTCGCGGATGCCGACTCATGGGGCAATGTGCGCGGCTATGTCAGCGATGAATTGTTAAGTGCTCCTCCAGAATATTTATGCCATACCTCAATCGAGCAATTGATTGGTTCCCGAGGGTGCATCCAAATGACGAAGGACATCGGCATGAATACGGCCTTCACAGGGATTACTGATATGCCACACGGTAACATCGTCGACGATTTATCGCATCATTTTCTGCTAAGCGAGCAAACCCCCACTTTCTTTTCGCTACGAATCGAAATGGACGATTCCGGGGCTCTCGTGCAAAGCCGCGGGATCATGGCTCAGCTGCTTCCGGGGGCACCGATCGAGCTCCTTGACAAGATCAAGACCGATTGCGCTCTCTCTTCTCTTGAAGACTTACATGTTGTCGGAGAGGAGCCCCTTCGGTTGTTCTGCGGCTGCTCCAAGGAGATGCTGCTTCCCATGCTAAGTGCGCTAAGCGAGGAAGAACGAACGGATGCGTACGCGAATAATCGTTCGATCGAAATCGTCTGTCACATCTGTGGGCACACTCACTCGTTTCAACCGGTTGAATATGCCGCCATTTCCGGTTAGAGAAAATTTTATTAAACTTCTAGCCCCACGCCTTCATCAAAGCCGAGCATAAGGTTCATATTCTGAATAGCTGCCCCCGAAGCGCCTTTTCCTAAGTTGTCGAATCTTGATACAAGCAATATTTGGTCCTCATGGCCAAACACGAATAGATCCAAGTAATTGGTGTTGCTGCACGCCATGAGATTAAAAAAGCCTTCTTCAAGATTTGCATCAGCATCAAACGGGGCCACGCGAACAAATCGTTCATCCGCATAATAAGAGGCGAGCAGTTGATGCACGTCTTTTGCGGACATCTTTTTCTGAAACATCCTCGGCAACAGCGGGATACTGACGGCATCGCCTTGGTAGTAATTTCCGACGATCGGAGTAAAAAGCGGCGCTGCATCCAATCCGGCGTATACGCGCATTTCCGGGAGATGCTTATGATTCAGACTCAGCGCATAGGGTCTTGGTGCGAAGAGCTCTTGTCTGTTCGTGTTCTGGTATTCAGCGATTAGCTTTTTGCCTCCGCCGCTATATCCTGTGAGCGCATAGCAAGACATCGGGTAATCCCTCGGTACAATTCCTTCCGCTACCAATGGATGCACGGCTAGAATGAATCCCGTCGCATGGCAGCCTGGGACAGCTACCCGAGACGCGCTTTGGATCTTGCCTCGTTGATGGTTATCTAATTCCGGCAAACCGTAAGTCCAGTCCGGGCTGGTCCTGAACGCCGTACTGGCATCAATGATTTTGGTCCTGTTGTTGCTGACCAAGGATACTGCATCCCTAGAGGCAGCATCCGGAAGGCATAGGAAAACAATATCGGCTTCGTTGATCAATACCCTTCGTGCTTCGATATCTTTCCGTTTTTCCGGTTCGATTTTGAGTACTTCGATGTTAGGGATCTTGGATAAATGATCGTGAATTTTGAGACCTGTTGTACCTTCTTGACCATCCACAAAAACGGTATGCTTCATTTCTCCACTCCTTGTCTTGTCGGTAATTAAGACATGAAATACTGGCGGATCGCTCCTTCACCGTTCGAGGTTACGATCTCGGCATAAGCGCCGTTGACAAGCGTCAACTGCGGCGGCTGATGGCCGCAATCGATATCGTATACGACCGGAATCCGTAATTCCTCAGCAAGATCTCGGTACACATCTTCGGCAGTGTAGCCATCCATCGGCATATTTGCCGGGCTTCGCCCGAAAAGCAAACCTGCACACCCGTCAAACCAGCCTGCGTATTTCATCTGAACGAGCGAGCGGCGGAGGTCTGCAGTGTTCAATTCGCAATTTTCCAGATACCACACGGTCGGTTCGTTCCGAAGGTGTTCCCTGCGAAACCCTTGCACGTCTCCGTACGGCGTTCCGACCAAATGGCGGATGACATCGATGCACCCGCCGAGGAGTCTGCCCTGCATGCTTACGGAACTGCCGCCAACTGTCTTCCAACTCGTAGGCTCAGTGAGTTTATACGCAATAGGCGACAATCGATCCGGCCACTGTGTCTGGTAGGCAGGCGAAGATTTCTGAAGAATTGATTCTCCCTCCGACAACGTCAGCACCTTTTCCCACATCGCAGTTGTCGGGTCCGTGTGCTCACCGCGCAAATCGATCAGATTCGTTCCGTGGGCAGTCGCGATTCCCGTTCTCAAGGTGACAGCCAGTAATAGAAGGCTAATATCCGAGTAACCCATAATCCATTTGGGCGTAATACGCTCGAAGTCCACGTGTTCCAAGACTTCGATCAGCAGCTCGCCGCCCCATGGCGGCAAAATCAGATCAATGGATTGATCCTGTAGCATGCCATTCAGTTCTGCAGCACGGACTTGAGCCTGCGCGGATTTGGCCTTATACTGGCTTCGCGCAGTGTCCCCGCACACGACCCGGTATCCATTACCGGTCATGCGATCGACCGCCATGTCCAGTAATTGCATCAGGTGCTCCGGCACACCGCTTGACGGCGCTGTCACCCCGATTCCCCCTCCAAGGGGGAGTTGCGGATATCGGATCATTTCAGCTATACCTCCCAGTCCGCAATCTAGATTTCAGCCAATCGTGTTATTCACTAGATGAAGGCGATAGCAATAACTCAAGCTCCCTTCTCGTTTCAGGATGAACCACTATTTTGTCCGTAAGGTTTAGACTTGAACTTTTTACTCTTCTCCCCCATTTTCTCGAAAAGGAACGCCAGTCACAAACCATCTCAATGACGTATTTCTTAGGCATTGGTAACGCTTCTCTTGTATGAGGATTAATAACCCAATACTCCCAATGGTGCTTATTCTTACGCTGATGGCTTAGCCATGCGTACTTCCAATTCAACTCATCATCCTGGGATAAAGGCTTTCCGGAGTAAAATTTCTTTGCGTAAGGCATAAATTCGGTTGGCGAAAACTTCGATAAGTCGTGGAGAATCCCTTGCATATAGAGTCCTTCCTTCCAGCACTCAATCAGAACGTTCAGTTTATGATTAAGGACGTATAAGAAGTAATTCCAGCAAGCTTTTATCATTCGATTTACTCACCTCTGATTCACGCCGAGATCACGTTCAAGCGTAACGCAGAACCCATTCTTTTATTTGAGATGCAACTAAGGTTACGTCCGTATCCGTCGTATCAATCGTAGGCATCGCTGGGTTGAAGTCCTTATCGGCAATGTCAAGCAATGCTTGTGCAAATTCTTTATGGTCTTGGATCATTTCCTCGGACCAATTTCGTTCGCGTAAGCGTAGCGCACGCGTTTCTTCGTTACAGTGCAGGTTTAGGTAATAGACATGCTTGAAGAACGGAAAGTCCACGCACTTTTCGATATCCCAAGGCATCATGGACCCGCAAATAATCGTCATGCGCCCACTTTGAGCGATATTTCGTGCAACTCGAAGCCAAATATTTCGCATTTTCTCCCAATCATGTCCGATAAACTCAACAAGATGATCCGGGTCAAAAACATCAAAATCCGGCATTACCTTACGCAACTCTTGAACGACATAAGTTTTTCCTGACCCGCTCGCGCCTGTTACAATAAATAGAGGCAATTGGTTTTCCATATGTTGCACCTCACCTGTCTACATATATTTTACAATTATAGCATCTTGTTCACGATAGAGAGGGGAGAAAATAATTATAACTTCCCTACCCTTCCATTGACGCACTTGTTGGTCTATATCATGAAAAGAAAGGTCGTGCGGAAATATCCGCACGACCTTAATCGTTCTTGCCCTATAGACCAACTCGCGCAATCTCCTAGCATACGAGCGTATAGACAGCTCCAGCCTCCGCTTGGAAACTTAATTCACCCGGGCCTCCGTGCGATTCGACAGCAACCGGATGTCCTGCATTCATGACCTTGACCGGTCCGGTCGTTGTACGGATCGAGCACGTTCCGGCAACCGAAGCGCGAACAACCGCCTCTGTCAGCTTGCCGTCCTCCCATGCGACGTCGACCGTGTACCCGCCCCGTGCCCGCAATCCCTTAACGGAGCCGCTTGACCATGCGGCAGGCAGTGCCGGGAGCAGCTGCAGACCGCCGGCATGGCTCTGGAGCAGCATCTCCGCGATCGCCGCGGCGCCGCCGAAATTGCCGTCGATCTGGAACGGCGGATGATTGTCGAGGAAGTTCGGCAGCGTCGAGTGCGTCAAGAGCGCGGTCAGATTGCTCGAAGCCTCTTCTGCGTCCATCAGACGCGCCCAGAAGTTGATGATCCACGCTCTGCTCCAGCCGGTATGGCCCCCGCCGTTCGCCAGCCGGCGCTCCAACGTGCGCCGGGCTGCGGCGGCTAGCTCCGGCGTGCCGCTCGGCGTAATCTGGCTGCCGGGATGCAGGGCGAAGAGATGCGAAATATGCCGGTGTCCCGGTTCCTCCTCCTCATAATCCTCGTACCATTCCTGGAGCTGGCCGTACTTGCCGATCAGCGGCTGCGGCAGTCTCTCCAGCACTCGCTGCAGCTCCGTCCCCAACGCTTCTTCCGCCGGAACGGCCAGCGTCGCTTCCGCCTCCAGAACGGCTCCGAACAGCTCGCGGATGATCTGCGTATCCATCGAAGGACCCGCGCACAGCACGCCTGATTCGCCGTTTGGCAGGATGTACGTATTCTCCGGCGATACCGACGGACAAGTGACCAACTCGCCGGAAGGCGATTCCACGACATAATCGACCAGGAACAAGGCCGCTTCGCGCAGCGTAGGATACGCCCGCTCCAGGTAAGCCGCGTCCATCGAGAATTGATAATGCTCCCACATATGCAGGGCTAGCCACGCAGCGCCCATCGGCCAATAGGTAGCTGGCAAGTAAGTGTCTTGCGGAGCCGTGTCTCCCCACAGGTCGGTGTTATGATGCGCGGTGAATCCCCTGCAGCCGTACATAAATGATGCAGTATGGCGGCCGGGCTCCCGCATCCGTTCCAGCAGGTCGAAGAGCGGTTCATGGCATTCCGGCAGCCCGCATGTCTCGGCCGGCCAATAATTCATCTGGGCATTGATGTTGATCGTATACTTGCTCTCCCACGGCGGCAGGAAATGCTCGTTCCATATTCCCTGCAGATTGGCCGGCAGCGAACCCGGTCGGCTCGATGAGATGAGCAGGTAACGCCCGAATTGATAATAGAGCGCGAATAGTCCGGGATCATCGGCACCGTCATGCAGCCGTTCCATGCGCCGGGCCAGGCTCAAGCGGTCGATGTCGGCGTCAGCCTGACCGAGCGAGAGCGATACACGGCCGAAGAGCGCAGCATAGTCGTCGACATGACGACGGTTCAGTTCCGCGTAGCCTAGGCGGAGAGCTGCCTCCGCAGTCTTCTGCGCCTCTTGCATCGGATCCTCGACCCTGAACGTTGTAGCCGCAGCCAGGATCAGCGTCACGCTGTCCGCATTCTCCACCATGAGATGCTCGCCGATCGCATGCACCGTCCCGCCCTCTGCCTTCGCCTTCAGGACGGCTGCGTACTCGCTGCCGCCTTCGCCGCCGCAGTTGCCGCTCATCCAGATCGTGTCGTCTCCGGTACGGCCGGTGTGGCCGGTATACCGCCAGCGTCCGCGTTCCATGCGCATCGTGCAGCTAATCGCGCCCGGCTTGTCGGCGCTTAGCCGCACCGCGATCGTCTGGTCGGGGAAGCTTGCCACATACTCGCGCTTATAGGCAATGCCGCCGAGCGTGAACGCGACCTTCACGATGCCGTTCTCCATATCCAGCTCGCGCGCATATTGCTCCGGTTCGCCGTCCGGAAGCGCCGAGTCGATCAACAGATGGCCCAGCGGCAGATAGTGCCGCTGCGTCTCCGGAAGGCCTGACAGAGACAGCACCGCAAGCCGCTCCGCCTCCTTCAGCTTGCCCTCGAAAATCAGCTTGCGAATGGCGGGCAGATGCGTCTGCGCATCCGGATTATTCCGGTCTCGCGGCCCGCCGTACCAGACGGAATCCTCGTTCAGCTGCAGCCGCTCGTTCCGCAGTTGGCCGTATACCATCGCGCCGAGCCTGCCGTTGCCGATCGGCAATGCTTCGTTCCATACCTTGGCCGGTTCATCGAATAGTAGGGAATTCACTGTGCATACGCTCCTTCTAGTTCTTGAATAGGACTACCTAATAACGACGGGTTCGCCCTGATAGGTGACGCTCCGTTGGTTCGGCTCCCCGACAATTCTCACGCGGAAAGTCCGAGTGGACTTCATGCCTTCGTAGCTCCCGACTCGTTCACCGATCGTCAGCGTGCGTTCGGCTTCACGCCAGAGCAGCTCGATCGTGGTATAGTTGCCTTGCTCGTAATGATAGTTGTCGCCTTCGTCCTCGTACAGCGTGAACACGCCGTCTGTGCCGGGGTATACGTTCAGCACGAGCGCTCCGTCGGTCGGTTCATCCGCGTACTGAATATCCGGTCCGGTCGGAATGATGGAACCCGCGCGAACATACAGCGGGATCGTCGCCAATTCGGCTGCAGCCTCGATCGTCCTGCCGCCCTCCAATCGTTCCTCGCTCCAATAATCATACCATGCGCCTGCGGGCAGATAGACGCTTCGCGTCTTGTCGATGCCGTGAATGTCGCGGCCATCCTCTCCATAGTACATGGCCGATGTGACGGGAGCAACGAGCATTGCCGGCCCGAACATGAACTGGTCTGCGATATCGTGCGTGCGAACGTCTTCCCGGTAGTCAAAAGCCAGCGCACGGAACATCGTATAGCTGCGATGAGCAACGGCGCCGGCAAGCGAGTACAGATAAGGCATCAGCTTATAACGCAGCTTGAGATACTTCACAAGCGTGTCGTATATCGGATCGCCAGGCTCCCCGAACTGCCATATTTCCCTCGGCGTATCCGTCCCATGTGCCCGAAACATCGGGAGGAAGGCGCCGAGCTGGAACCATCGGACATACAGCTCGCGATAGGCCGGATCGTCGACGCCGCCGTCATAATCGCCGCTCCAGAACCAGAGCCCCTCCTTGTTCTGGACGAAGAACGCGCCGATATCCAATGTCCAGTAAGGCGAACCCGCAGCGCAGAAGTTCAGGCCGTCCGCAATCTGCTTACGCAGCGTCTCCCAAGTGGCCGCCGTATCGCCGGACCATGTGATCGTGCCGTAGCGATGCTGGCCCGCATAAGCCGAGCGCGTCAGGTTCACGACCCGCTTCCGGTCGGTGACGGCTCGCTGCCCTTCGTAGATGCCTTGCGAATGCAGCAGCGAGTAGCCGTTGATGAAGGCCGGGTCAAGGTAGCGTTTCGATTCGGCCGTATTGATCAGCATGCGCTGCTCAGGCTCCGGCTTCACCGCGCCCTTCCAATCGGCTTCGAAAGGTTCGGTGCAATCGCACCACCATGCATCCACGCCATGATCGAACAAGCCGACGCGAGCTTGCTGCCAATACAACTGCCGCGCTTCCTCCCGGAAGGCGTCATACGTCGCTTGGTTGCCGAGCAGGAATCCATTTTCGCCCATCTCCCGATGGTTGTCCCCTCCCGCGCTCATGTTCGGCCAGATCGATACCATCAGCTTGGCATTCATCGCATGGAGCTCTTCCATCATCTCGCCAGGATTCGGGAATCGCTCCGGATCAAGCGACTTTTGCCCCCATTGATCCCCAGTCCACGACATCCAATCCAATACGATGCAATCCAGCGGCAATGCACGCTTACGGTATTCCTTCACGATCGCGATCAATTCTTCCGCCGATCGATACCTTTCCTTGGACTGAACATAGCCATAGGCCCACTTCGGCAGCATCGGCGCCTCGCCGGTTAGATAGCGAATCCCTTGGATCGTCTGATCGAATTCGGGACCGTAGATGAAATAGTAGTCCAACTCGTCCGCGACATCCGTCCAGATATACGAACCGAATGCATCGTCGCGAAAGCTCATGAGGGAGTAGTTGTCGATCAGGATGCCATAACCGCGTGTGGATACGAGCGCCGGCACGACCGCCTTCATGTTCTGCTGGTAGAGGAATTGATGCTGGCCGCGCAGGTTCATCATGCCTTCCTCGTGCGAGCCGAGACCGTACAACGCTTCGTCCGGCTGCCACTCGAACGCCAGCTTCGTATGATAGGCATGCCTGTCGAACACCTGACGCCGTCCCTCCGCTCTCGCTCGGTAACCGTCCGCGCCATGATCGGTTCGGACGTTGTCCTCGGACGCGTCGAAGACGGTACGATACACCTCGGTGCGTTCCAGCGTTTTGCCTCCGCGGGAAGGCTCACGAACCAGCACCGTTCCTTCTGCATCTAAGTACGTAAAGGCACAAGTCGCTTTATCGACGTGAATCGTAAGCTGCCCCGCGGAGATTTCCAGCGATTCGGGACCGTCGGCGACCGTGCAGGGAACCTCCTCCGTCTCTTCGCGCTTCACGATCATCAGGCTCTCCCGGCTGCTGAAGGCGCTTTCCAAAGTATAGCGAATGCGCGCGATTCCGCTCCTCAAGAACGCGATATGCATCATGCCATCGGTTGTCTGCAGCGTGACACCCGTTGCGTCTTGCACATATGCCGTCAACTTCAACCTGCTCCGCCCCCTATCGTATCGATTGTGATACTATAATGATATGGTTGTCGGCGGGGCATTATCTAGCAGATTATCACGACTTATTAGCACAATATATCGATCATTGAGGGTGAGCCTATCATGTACGAGCATCGCTACCGAGAACCCAAATCGCATGGAGAACCGGACTTTCCCTTCGGCGTCTACCGCGTGGAGCATGCTGCCGGCGTCCATTCGATATTGCCCATCCATTGGCACAACGAGATGGAGATCATCTATCTGTATAAGGGTAACGCCAAGTTTCGCATCGAGCGGAGGGAATATGCCGTTCAGGCGGGCGAAGCGCTCTTCGTTCATCCGGGTGAGCTTCATTCCGGCGATAGCAATCATGACGGCGGCGTCGGTTATTGCTCCATCGTGTTCAAGCTATCTTGGCTGTCCTCGCTCCAAGCGGATCGGATCCAAGAGCTGTTCTTGGACCCGCTTCTGCAGGGGGACGCCAGGCTTCCGACGCTGCTCGCGGCGTCCTGCGAGTCGCATCGATCGCTGCTGGATGCGGTGCGGGATATCCTGCTGCGGTACGACAGCCAATCGCCCGCCTACGAGATGAGCTTGAAGGGCATGCTGCTGCTGTTAATCGCCGATCTCCACCGTCTCGGACTCGTTGAAGAAGGTGATGCCGAGATCGCACGGCAGGGTAAGGCACTCCAGTTGCCGATCAAGAAGGTGCTGGCCTATATGGAGGATAACGTTTCCCACAAAATCACATTGGATCAACTTGCGTCCATTCTCGCGCTCAGCCGGTCGCACTTCTGCAAATTTTTCCGCACGCAGACCGGGATGCGGCCGATGGAGTACTTGAACTATCTCCGCGTCAATCATGCAGCCAAGCTGCTGCGCACCGGCTCCTACAATATTCTCGAAGCATCGCTGGAATCCGGGTTCCAGCATGTCAGCTATTTCACGAAGTGGTTCAAGTTCTATATGAACATGACGCCGTCCGAATACAAGAGCCGCTATGCTTCCGGTCTATGAACAGCGAAAGGGCGCTGCAGCGGGAGGCGCCTACGAAGTAGGGCCCCTTGGGCTCTACTTCAACTCCAAGAAATAAAACCTTTCCCTTGGTACAGCGGCTGTGCTACCCAGCCAGCCGCGAACCAATAGGAAAGGTTTCCGTGTCTACCCGAGGTGTCCCCCGCAGCAATCATACATACCAATCATAGATAAGATTCCTTGCAGTTCGCTCCTCAGAGGTAAGCTGCTGCGCGTCCGCGATCTCGTAGACGCCGAACGTATCGTAGAGCCTTGCCGCCGGATCGACCTCCACATACGTGCACCATGGCAGCCAGTGATAGTGGCTCTCCAGCGTCTGGCTCGTAAAGTTGCCGCTCTCATGCCCCAAGCCAGGCATACGATAGCCGATGCTGCCGTCTACGTCGGTCGATTGCCGCGTATTCTTGTGAATGAATTCCGCGAAATCGAGATAATGCGCATCGTTCGTGATCAGATAGAGCCTGTAGTAGCTGTACGCGCAAGCCGCCATATACACGTCGGCGGCGCCGCCGATCGTGATGATGCTCTGTCCGCTGATCGAATACTTGTTGAACGGATGCTTCGGCCACGGCGCGACAACCGGGAATTGCCAAGCATACGTCCAGGTCTCGGTGTAATCCGCTGCGCCGATCGCCCCTTCCAGCCATCTATCCTCGCCTGTCAGGTCGTACAGGGCCATGAAGCCGAACAACGCGTAGATGCCCGCCTCTTTATCCTGGATATCCGTGTTGTCGCATGTCCCGCCTCGGTATTCCAGGGTACGGAACGGGTTCTCGTACGACCATTCGCCGGCCTTGACCGCTGCCGTTCGGTAACGTTCATCACGCGACACGAGGTAATATTGCGCCAGGAATCGGATCACGCTCGGCGTATTCGCTTTCGAGTCCATCCGTATGGAGCTGTCGGTATTGTAGGCACGGTAGAAGCTGCCGTCCTCGTTCTGCACGCTTAGCAGCCAATCGGCCGTCTTGCCGCAGAACGCAAGCCAGTCCGGCTTCTCCACGCCTAGCTTGCGCATATAGACGTAAGCATCCAATATAGCCTCCATGCCGTCGGCCAGCATCCGGATATAATGCGGATACGGCTCAAAGTCCCGGATGCCGGGATTGTAGCACATCTGCGGAAGACCGGAATCGGTCATCGCCGTCCTCACCCAGAAGTCGATGATGCTCACGCCCTTGTCGTAAGCATCGGACTGCTTCTCCTTGTCGCCGTAACGAAGCAGCTGATAGCCGATGCCCGGCTGCTGTCCCACGAAGCCGAACTGGAACGACACGGAGGAGATATCCATCTCAGGCAGCTGGCAGGCAAAGGGCAATCCGTACGCATCGCCGTATTGCCGGGCGTATGTATTCAGGATCTTCATGCCGTTGCGATAATGGCGTTCATTGTCTACCTCGAACAGCTCGTCCCGCAGCCGTTCATAGGTCTTCCGCCAGATCTCCCTCATCATCGGCTGGAAATCGGCATGCTGGCCGAAGTCGATGGCCACGGCATATTGCTGCTCGAATCCAAGCTCGACCGGATGATTGAGGCGCCGCAAGTTTTTCGCTCTCCCCTTGTAATCAAGACCTGCGAACCGGTTCCTGCCGGGAAGCTCCCCATCGACTCCCGGATACACATAATCGATGGATAAACCATCGATCGCCGCCTCGAACGGCTTGCGAACCGCGAACCCGTAGTAGAGATAGTTCAAGGTTCTTGCTTCCGGCTTGCTCATCCCGATGGCTCCGGTCGTGCACTTCCGATCCACGTTGTTCTCGGCCCGGACGATGTCTACAGACCTCATGGTCATATCAGCGGCCCAGCGCGACAGAGCCGCCATTTCGCCCGACGCGATATGCTGCATGGCGAAGACGGGAAGCGCGTAGCTCGTCTCCATGCGCCAGAAGTACTCGCAATCCAGGTCTTTGCCGAAGGAATGGTCCGGCGCATACTCGTTCTGCTTATACCACACGCCCGGCGCGAAGCAGTTGTAGTCGCGCACATTGTCCGACTCCGTCATGACAAGCGAGAATTTGGTAGAGAACCCGAGATCGTCGCCTGCCTTGAGCACCTTGACATGGCGGCTCACCTTGAAGCCGGAGCCGGTGGTCTCGTATACGTCCGTGTATGCGAACTCGGAGCCCGAAGGCACGGCTACCGTGCCAGTCGCAGTCACTCGCTCACCGGATGAAGAGATCGCATCATAGACGCCTTCGTGGAATTCGCTAAGCGCGAATGACGTCTTGACCGTTACCGCTAGCGGCCGCTTGTTGTAGTAGAGAAGCTTGCCCTGCTTATGAACCTCCAACCCGCCGTCGCGGAAGCTGATCGCATAGTCGCCGTATGCCAATTCCATCGCCCAGTCTCCTCTCGTTGAACGTCTCGATTGCCATGATCCGTCACGTTGCGGCACCTCGTACAGCATCGCGATACTCCTGCGGCGTAACGCTCGTCATCTTCTTGAAGAACCGCGTGAACGAATGCGGCGCATCGTAGCCGACTCGCGTTCCGACTTCATGAATCTTCCACTCCTCGTTCGCCAGCAGCTCTCTTGCCTTCTTCGCCCTTACTTCGTCGATATACTCCGACAGGTTCTGTCCGGTCTCCTGCTTGAAGAGACGCGACAGGTACGACGGATTGAAGTGCGACTGCCGGGCCAAGCGGACAAGCGACAGATCCTCCGCCAGATGCTCCTCGATATAAGCTTGGATGCTTGCCATCGCGCCTGCGGCCCTGCTGCGTTCGCCTTGCTGCCGCAGCTTGAACAGCGACTCGGCCGTGCGGTTCAAATATTCGAACGCTTCCTGCCATGTGGCATGGGCATCGAAGCGCATCAGTGCCTGCGTAGTCGCGAGAAGGTCGCTCTGCCTCTGGTTCATATAAGACAACAGGATTAACGCCATCGAATAATAGAGTTCCATGACTTGGCCGGCATGAAGCATTCGCCCGCCGAGCACGGGCTCGGACAGCTCCTGCAGCAGCTCCATGAACGCGTCCTCGCGCCCGCCCTCCAGATGGCCGGCGAGCAGCTCGAGCTTCTCGCCCCGGATGCGCTCCCGGACAGGCTCTTCAAGCCCGGCCTCCAGCGATCCGGCGGTCATGACCATGCTCGTGCCGTCGCCTACCCGAACATGCTGAAGCTGGCGCAGCCGGTCATACGCCGGGGGAAGCGACTCCCACGGGACCATGGCGCTGCCGATCGTGAAGGCGGCATTGATGCCGAGCGACTTGGAGCAAGCTTCCTGAATCAGCTCCAGCATGCCTTCCAAATAGCGAACCGTCTCGGCATCTCCCGCATTCGGCTCCGCGGCTCCGGCCGGCTGCACCAGCCACAGCACATCGCCGTAGCGGTCAATGATCCCTACGCACTGGATCATGCCGCGCAGATAAGAATCGCCCAGCAGCTTCACCGCCATCGCAGCCTCTTGACGGTCCGCATAGGAAGCGAGCGTGCCCCCTTGGGCCTGCATCAGGCTGCCGAGCACGGGAAGCACGGGAAGCGAGGCATCCAGCGGAATATTGAGCTTCCGGCAATCGTCTGCGCGCACTTCCGCGCTTCCCATTCCCCCGCCGGCGAGCAGTTGGCGAAAATAATCGCCGTGCGCAAGCGTTTCCAACGTGTTGCGCTGCTCTCTCGCTTGTTCCAGCAAGTGGTTCGTCCGCATCCCTTCGTCAAGCTCCCGGGCGGCTTCGATCACCTCCGCCTTCACCTTGGCGTAGCCTTCCGTCTTCAGCAGGTAGCGGACGCCCCAGGTCTGAATCGCTTGGTACACCGCATCGAAATCATTGTATCCGGTTAGGAAAATAATGCGGCACCTCGGCCATTTGCGGCGGATCGTCTCCATGAGCTCCAGTCCGTTAATGCCGGGCATCCGAACATCCGTCAATACAATGTCGATACGGGTACCGTTCAACCATTCGAGCGCTTCCTCGCCCGAATACGCCTTGCATATATCCAGCTTCGGATTGTCGAGTCTGCCGAGTATTTCGGCCATGCCGTCGGTTATGAATGCTTCGTCGTCAACGATCAGCAGTCTGTACATTCGTGAGTCGCCCCCCTAAGCGGTATACGGATCGACACCTTGAGTCCGCCCAGCTCCCCGCGCTCGGTCTGAAGCCCGCTGCCTTCGCCATACGTGATCAAGATACGGCGGTGGATATTCACGATACCCGTCGTCTCCATATATTCGTCCTCATGCATGATTGCCGATGCGATTCGCTCTAGCGCGTCATCGGTCAGTTGGTCTCCGTTGTCCTCCACCACGACGAAGAGCCATTCCCCCGACCGCTCGAACCGGATTTCGATAATGCCGTCCCGAGTCATTTTCTCCAAGCTATGCTCGAAGGCATTCTCGATGATCGGCTGCACGATCAAGCGCGGCACCGATATTCGCTCGTATTCTTCGGGCAGCACATCGAAGCGAACCTTGATTCGCTTGTAGAACCGAAGCTCTTGGATTTCGGTATACATTCTCGCATGATGAATTTCCTGCTTCAGCGTCACTTCGTCCGATGCGTTGCGGGTGACGAACTGAAAGTACTCGCCCAGCTGCGTCGTGAACTGCTCGATGCGGTCCGTTTCCCCGATCTGCGCCATCGTGTTCAGGATAAAGAAGCTGTTATAGAGAAAATGCGGATTGATCTGCGATTGCAACTGTTTGAGCTCCGCGCGCTGTGCCATGATCTTCTGCTTGTACGCTTGATCGATCAGCATCCGTAGGTTGACGACCATCTGATTGAACCTCGCATAGATATAGCGGAACTCGTCGTTCGCGTCATGGTCGATGGTCTGCTCCAGATCGCCGCTCTCCAAGCGGCGGAACCCCTTGACCAGCTTGAGCAGCGGCTTGTGAATGAACTTGTACGTGGATAGCGCATACACGGCTATGATGATCGTGGCGCCTGCCGCGAACAGCCACGCCCACGTATAGAACTTATCCATCGGCTTGCGCACGATCCCCTCCGGTATCAAGCGGTAGATGGACATATCCAATTGATCCGAATAGGAATGGGAGACGAAGTACGACTCCTGCTCCAGCATGATCGTCTCCGAATCACCGTTCGGAATTTGGCCGAGCAGTGCGCGAGAGCCGCTCGCGATCGCGCCGGTCGAACCGCTCCCGATTGCCGTGCCGGTCTGCCCCGAGATGAGAACCGTGCTGCTGTCCGGATACGTATTGAATTGCTGCAGCGCTTGACGCAGCTTGCCGTTGTCCAGCTCGATCTCGACGATGAACAGCGGCTCCCGGCCCTTCATCCCGCTCGGCTTCGAGGCGCTCAGATTGAAGCTCCCGCCCCATTCGATCAGCTTGGTGCCTTTCGTGCCGAATTCAGTGCGAATGGCCTGGTAGCGTTCGTTGTCGAATTCGCCCGCCCCGTTCAGCGTGGAGAGCGACTTGTCGATCGGCCTGATATGCACGCTGACGTTGCGGATGTAATCGCTGCTGTTCTGCAAGGAATACAAGCGGTTCAACACCGAGATGATTTTCTCCGTCCGCTGAATATCGCCCATCGTCTCCCACGTGATCGCAAGCTTGTTCAGATCCGTGTCTTCCACGATCCCGTATTGAAGCAGCCGCATCCGCTCGATCTCGTTCTCCAGATCGTTCAGGTAGAACGAGATCTGCGAGACGGCCGTCTTCGAGATATCTTCGCTTGCCGTTCGTATGCTCCATTGGTAGATATAGACGCCGAGCAGAATGATCGGCAGCATGATGAGCACGAAGGTCGTGACCAGTCGGATGAATATCGTATTGCGCATTGAGAACTCGCGGCGCTTGAACAAGGCAGTCTCCCCTAACCCTTTACACTACCCAATACGATACCTTTGACAAAGTATTTCTGCAAGAACGGATAGGCAAGCAGGATCGGCAGGGAACCGAGGAAAATTTGCGACGACCGCAGCGTTCGGTCCGAGATGAGCGCCAAGCTCATCAAATCCTCGCGCGTCATCGCCGTGAAGTTCTGTTGAATGACAATGGTCTGAATATAGCTCTGCAGCGGATAATTGCTCGGGTCGCCCATCAGAATGAGGCCGTCGAACCAGCTGTTCCAGTGCTCGACCATCGAGAACAGCGCCAAGGTGGCAATGGCCGGCTTCGAGATCGGCACATAGATTCGCCACAGCGTCGTCCATTGATTCGCGCCGTCGATGACGGCCGATTCCTCCAGTTCTCTAGGCACCTCTCGGAAGAAGTTGAGCAGCAGCACGATGCTGAATACCGGCACCGCGCCGGGAAGCACGAGCGCCCAGATCGAGTTCAGCAAGCCCAGCTCCTTAATGGTGATATACCATGGAATGAGACCGCCGTTGAACAGCATCGTGACGAAAAAAATCCACGCGTACACGAGCCGGAAGCGGAACTGGTGGCTCTCCTTGCTAAGCGGGTAGGCTACCATGATCGTCAGCAGCAGATTGAGCGGCGTCCCGATACCGATTCGCTGCAGGGACACGAGCATCGATTGCCAGAAGCCCTCTCTTCCCGCCGTGAACTCGTAGGAAGCAAGCGTGAACTCCACCGGCCACAATCTCACGTAGCCAGCCGCAGCGGCAGTGCTGGAGCTGAACGATACCGCGATAATATGAACGAGCGGAAGCACGCATAGAAGCGCGACAAGGCTTAGGAATATCGTGTTCGCGGCGGCAAACCAATCGAATCGTTTGCCCGCGCGGGACATGGGTGTCTGCATGGGAGCCGCGGTTTTAACGGGTTGGCCGGACATTGGGGTTCCTCCTAGAAGATTCTGTATTTAGCGAACCGGTACGCGAAGAAGTACGAGCCTGCGATCAACACGAACGATACGATCGATTTGAAGAAGCCGACCGCCGTCGCGACGCCGTATTGGGCGTCCAACAGTCCGATTCGGTACACGAACGTGTCCAGTATATCGCCGCTCTCGTAGACTTGCGGGCTGTACAGGTTGAACACCTGATCGAAGCCTGCGTTCAGCAATTGGCCCAGGCTGAGCACCGACAACAGCACGATTACCATACGCATGCCGGGCAACGTGATGTGCCAAGCCTTTTTCCACCTGTTCGCGCCGTCGATCGTTGCCGCCTCGTACAATCCCGGATCGATCCCCGTAATGGCAGCCAGGTACACGATGGTGCCGTAGCCGAAGTTCTTCCATATATCTGAAGTGATTAGCGTGAACGGGAACCACTTGTTATCCCCAAGGAAAAAGACCGGTTCGATGCCGAAGGACTTCAGCATCGCGTTGACGATGCCGCCGGAAGGCGACAATAAGTCAATGAGTATGCCTCCCAGTACGACCCATGACAGGAAGTAAGGAAGATAGATCGTCGTCTGGATCGACCGCTTGATCAGCTCGTTCTTCAATTCGTTGAGCAGGATCGCGAAAATGATCGGTACCAGCAAACCCAATACCAGCTTAAAGCTGGCGATGTATAAGGTGTTCCATAACACTTGGGAGAAGCTTGGCAGGTCCATGACATAGTTGAAGTTGTCCCAGCCGATCCACTTCTGGTCGCCGAACAATCCCTTGGCAGGGATGAATTTCTGAAACGCGATGACGATGCCGCTCATCGGAATGTACGAGAAGAGCGCAATAAACACTAATCCTGGAATGATCATCAAGTGCAGGGGAAGCTCCCTCCACGCTCTCTTGTTCTGCATGCCTATCCCCCCGTCTTATGTGCCAAGAGGCAAGGGGGGCAGGTGCCGTAGGCGCCTGCCCCATCTGCCGTTGTTGCTACTTCGTTGTGGCGTACCACTCGTTGACTTCTTCCGTCATCTGATCGCCGCCGAGCTTCTTCCAGTCTGCTACGAATTTGTCGAACGATTCGATCGGTTCGCCGAGAATGATCTTGACGAACACTTCGTTCTGCAGCTTCTCGAGCGTCGACTTCCGCTCGACCATCGTCGGCGTCGGTGCGCTGACGAACTTATCGATCAGGAACTGATTGTTCTTGTCGTATTGGTCGGTGATGCCCATCGAGCCTTGCGGGCCGTAGATGCGCTCCCAGCCCCATACCGCGAAGCCTTCCTCGGAACCGGAGTTGAAGAGATCGATTTTCTCCTGAATCGTCTTGGCTTCGCCTTGCAGCACCGACATGTCTCCCGCTTGGCGCGCCGCGTCGATCTCGCGGTAGGCCGTAACGTTCTTCTTCGGCGGTGCCGGCTGTACAGGCGACAGCTGCCATACGCTCTCCGCTTCCTTCGGCGCGTAGTAGACGTCGAATTCAGCGGTTTCGCCCCAGTTCTTCTCCAGGTGCGCGTTGAAGAGCTTGATCACGGCTTCCGGATTGTCTGCGCCCTTGCGTACGACGAAGAATTTCGTCGTGCTGAACTTCAGCGGAACCTTCGGCTGATCGCCGGATTCCGATACGATCGGGAATGCCTGCCACTGCGCGTTCGGATCATTGTTCTTGTTGAGCTGGAGCGGCCAGATGGAGTTCCACTGCTCGCCGTATTCCATGCCGACCTTGCCGGCCGTAATATCCTCGGCTACCTTGCCGCCGTCTTTAATGCCGAATTCCTTGTCGACGTGGCCCGCCTTCATCATATTCTGAAGCTCTTGCAGCGCCTTCTTCACTTCCGGCTGGATGCTGCCGAACACGAGCTTGCCGTCCGCGCCTTCCACCCAGATGTTCGGGTAGGCCTGGTAGCCGGCCATGAAACCTTCCAGCCCGTTGGAGCCGCCCCATAGACCCTTGGTCATGCCGAGTCCGAACGTGTCCTTCTTGCCGTTGCCGTCCGGGTCGTTCTCGGCGAATGCCTTGGAGATCGCGAGCACGTCAGCCATCGTCTTCGGCGGCTGAAGGCTCAGCTTCTCCAGCCAGTCCGTGCGGATCCAGAGGAACATCGAGCGCTCGATCGAAGGTTCGACCTGCGGGATGGCCATCAGCTTGCCGTCGAACGTCGCCGCGTCGAACGGGCCGCTGCCTTCCTGCGACAAGATGTCTTTCGTAAGCGGCGATGCATATTGCTCATATAGCGCCGTCATATCCTCGATCAGATCGGATTCTGCCAGCTGCTTCAGCTGAATGGCATTGACCGACATGAAATCCGGGAGTTCCCCGGAAGCGAGGGTAACGTTCATCTTCTGTACGTATTGGTCGGAATCGGGATTGCCCTTCACGACCCACTCGTTCTTGATCTTGATGCCGAGCAGATCTTCATATACGCGCGTCCAGCGGTTATCTTCGAACGTCTCGCCTTCGAGAACGCCGAGTACGTTGTTCTCAACGACCTCGCTCAAGTTCCGCACGGTCGTCACTTCGATCGGGGGATCATATTTGCCCATCGGATCAGCCGCGGCGTCGTTACCTGCGTCGGCATTGTTGCCTGCGTTGGACTCGCTATTCGTTGCCGTGTTCCCTTGATTCGCAGGCTCGTTCTTTGCGTTGCCTGCGTTATTGCCGCCATTGTTATTGCCGCTGCAAGCTGTCAACAGCAAGAACACGGCCATCAGCAGCGCCAATGCTTTGGCACTACGATGCATACCGTATAGGCTTCTGCCCTTCATTGCCCATTCCCCCATTTTTGTGTGTTCGAGACAATGCCGCATGCGATGTCTACGCTTTCATTATATTGGTGGATCTCTTGAAGTCACAATGTTCATGTTTTGACATTTGTTACCCGCGCTTTACGTTCTGCAAGCGCTTTAATGCGCTCGTCTATGGTATGATGGCAAGAGGATACCCTGTGTGGCAGATGCCGATCGGGTACCATTACCGCGGAAAGAAGAGAGGTACATATGACGAATATCGATCGCAACATGCACGAAGACAGCAAGAAGACCGGGCCGGCCGCACCGACGGATGCCGTACCGAGACGCAGCGGTTTTCACATCCTATTCGAGTCTGCCATTGAAGCCAGCGTCCGCAGCACGGGGCTGTATGCTGAAGAGATCTATCTCGAGGGCCGGTTAGCGGATAAGGCCAAATTCACGGGCGGCGTGACCGATGAGGAAATCCTCGACCTCCTGAAGAGCACCAGCGGATTCCGCAAGCTGGTTCATAGCATCGGCATTTCGATCAAGTCCCAAGATGACGAAAGCTCGACGATCCAGTTCGTATTGAAGCACTGGGC
>JAEWJS010000179.1 GCA_023386495.1 Bacillota bacterium
TCTTTTCGGTACGGGTAACGCTTGCTGCATGGCGCGGAACTTGCGCCATGCCGTATACACTAAGGCCGAGAGCACGATCGTCGTCAGCATGAACATCCATTGCCACGAAGGACTGCCGACCGCTTGCGCGTGGACGATCGTAGTATGGTTCTCGAACATTCGATCGACGGCATCGCCGATTAACACGAATGCGCCTTCAGCCAGCATGCGCTGCGAATCGGTCTGCTCCGGCGCCGCGATCAGCTTCTCCGCATAGCGGATGCGATCCAGCAGCGTCCGGACTCGTTCGGGCTGCTCGGTGACCGCGGCAGCCGCTTCCATTCGCGATACGTGCAAGCGAAGCTGCGACAATGCTGCAGCGGCGGCCTCCGCGCCTTCACTTCCTCCACGCTGCCATGCCTTCTGCAGGCGGTTAATATCTTCATGCAGCAGCCGTTCGTATTGCAGCCACAACGATTTGCGGCCTGCTGCCAGCGCATCGACTGCCAGCTTCAGCTTTGATGCGTCCTCGCGCCAGACCGGCGACAGCTCGCCGTTGTTCAAGCTATGGACGACGGATTGGATATGGTCGTCGATTCGGCCCCATCCGGTCGGTTGGCCGATTCGCCGCAGTTCAGGCTCAAGCGAGAGCGATTGGATTCGGAGCGCATACGTATAAGCTAGCTGACGGTTCTCATCCACGGATGCTTGATACAGACCGTTCGTCCATTCCTCCAACAATACCAGCTTCTTCAAGGGACTGCGATCGGCGTCCTCTGGCTCCGATGCGCTCGCATAGCCGGAGACTAGCATGGAGGCTGCCAGCATAACAAGCAGCATCATTCTTTTCCCGAACATGACATCCCCTCCCCCCACATTACTACCATCCTATGGGGAGATTGTCCACGATAGTACTAGTTTTCTCGAATTGCCTTTATTCGCTTGATGGTGAGCGCGATCGTCGTGACGAAATAGCTGGCGATGGACAAGCCGATGGTGAAGTTCTCGATCGTCGCCAGATCGTCCGACAGTACGCGCGGCAGCCACGGGTATACGCCGTAGCCGTAGTCCATCGTATCGTTCAAGAGCAGCCAACCCAGCACGGCCAATGCCGCAATCCTGCCGAAAATCATGAACCGGACATACAGCAGCCCCTCAAGCGCCATGCTTGCATGGGAGACGATGAGCATCCAGTTCTGCCAGTCCAGCGGATCGCCCTGCAAGCCCTGTGCGGCATTCATCGCGACGGCCCATATGCCGTACTTGAACAGCGTCAATACGGCGAATGCTTCGACGGCCATGCGCACGATCCGATACCGTCTACTCGGATGCTCGGAACGGTTCGGGAAGAGCAGGAACAACAGATAGAGCGTAAAGAACAGGCTTGCGGTCGGACTGTCCGGCACGAACACGATCCGCCACAACGGATGCGTGCTCAGCGTGTCAACCAACTGATTCCCGTACCAGATATAACCATAGATCGTGCCCAGTGCATTGACAATGAACAGCAGCCACAAGAACGAACGGTTCAGCAGCAAGGAGGGGCTCCATAACCAGGACAATGCCACCCTTCCACGGCTCCTTTCTCACAAAAAACCTGATCGCCGAAAGCGACGATCAGGTTTCTCTGCATGGTGTTATTCAGCTTTCTTCTGCTTGGACAGCCACGTAGCGACCGCATCGATCTCCTCGGCGGTCAAGTTGCCTCCGAATGCCGGCATGCCCTCGCCTTTGCCGTTCGTAACGAACTCGGCAAGCTCTTCCTTCGAGTACTTGTCGCCTACGCCCAACAGCGCAGGTGCATTCCCTTGACCCTTAAGGTCGGATGCGTGACAACCGAGGCATTGATTCTTCGTCAGAATGTCCATGGCTGGGTCATTAGCATCCACGATCGCGGGAAGCTGTTCCTCTTGCATCGGATTCGGACGCGGCAGGCCCGCTTCATAAGCTTCGCGCGCCTTCTCGGCACGTTCGTGATGCTCAGGTACCGTACCGGTCGCTTCCAATTGGTGCTGATAGTGATCCCAAGATACTTTGGTCAGGTAGCTGACCGCGATCAGGGCCACGATCATCAGCGCCGAAGCGATCGGGCGACGGTAGAAGCGGCGCTCCTTGCCCGTATCCAGGAACGGTGCCAGCAGCAGCGCGCCGAAGGCGACGCCCGGGATGCCGACCGTGCCAAGCACGATATACTGCTCGGATACATACGGGTATTTCAGGAATTGATAGAGGAACAAGAAGTACCAGTCAGGCATCGGGATGAACGCTGCATTCAGCGGATCCGCCGGATAACCGAGCGGAGCCGGGTGCGCGATCGTCAGCACGAGGAAGCCGACCAGCACGACGACGCCGACCATCCATTCCTTAAGCAGGAAGTTCGGGATGAACGCCTCCGACTTGCCTGGAAATGCGGAGTAATCTGGCGGTACATTCGGCATTCTCCCGTTCTTGCGTACCCGGGAGTCGCCTACGTATACCACTTTCTCCTTAGCGTCTGGGCTATGGGCCATGGTTAAGGTCTCCCTTCGATTATAGTGGACCGGAAATGCCTTGTTTGCGAATCATGATAAAGTGTGCTGCCAGCATCGCCAAGAGCGCGCCTGGCAGGAAGAAGACGTGAATCGCGAAGAAGCGCGTCAGCGTCTGAGCGCCGACGATGCCGCCGCCCTGCATCAGTTCAGCGATGGAAGGCCCGATATAAGGAACCGATTCCGCGATCTGAATGCCGACCTTCGTTGCGAAGTAGGCTTTGTTGTCCCAAGGGAGCAGGTAGCCCGTGAAACCGAGTCCGAGCATGATGAAGAAAATCAGCATCCCTACGACCCAGTTCATCTCGCGCGGCGCCTTATACGAGCCGGTGAAGAAGACGCGAAGCGTATGTAGGAACATCATGACGATTACCAAGCTCGCACCCCAGTGATGCATGCCGCGCACGATCGCGCCGAACGGCACTTGGTGCTGCAGGTAGTCAACGCTGGCATACGCATTGAGGATATCCGGCACGTAGTACATCGTGAGGAACATACCGGACAAAATTTGGATCACGGTAATGAAGAACGTCAAACCGCCGAAGCAATACACGAATGCGGAGAAGTGATGCGCAGGGTTAACGTGCTCCGGCACTTCGTGGTCCGCGACGTCCCTCCACATCGGCGTGATGTCCAGACGTTCGTCGATCCAGTTGTATACAGCTTTAAACATCGGATATTACGCCTCCTTATCTTACTCGCGTATTCGCTTTGATCGGTCCGAGATACACCCAGCCGTCTTGCACTTTGACATCGTACTCGTCAAGCGGGTTCGGCGCGACCTTCAACTGCTTGCCGTCGATCGTGTATTCCGCTTCGTGACACGGACAGAAGTAATTGTTGTTGCCTTGCGTGTTCCAGTTAATCGTGCAGCCTAAATGCTTGCACACTGGCGACAGCGCATAGATCCCGTCTTGCCCGCGCGTAATCCAAGCTGCCATCTGAGGGTCGCTCTCGTACCAGCCGTCGACCTGATGAACCTGGAATTTGAATTCCTGCGGCTCGCTTGTGATTTTGCTCTCTTCGACTACTTTAACGAAGGTTCCTTCGGTCTTTTTCGCCAGAATCGGATCTACGGCAAAGCGGATCATCGGCAGCGCCATGCCGCCTGCCATGAAAGCGCCTGCGCCTCCGAGCGTATACGACAAAAATTGACGCCGGGACATTTGTTTGCGTTTCACGGATGTATGCTCGGTGTCATGCTGCTCGTGGTTGCTCATCTACTGTTCTACCCCCTTTGCCAATCGTAATGCTGGTCTTGTCCGGACGACAAAAACCATTACAAACCAAGACATAACTTATAATAGCTTAGGTGGTTTGGAGCGTCAAGAATTGTGACGGTAAATTGAAAGAGCGGACATTTAACGTTCTGAAATTTGTTGCCATTTTGTCACAATTGCTTGGCTCGCCCTATTTTTTCCCGTAATCCCTATCCATTATGCGTCCCGCATGTGAAACATCTCACGATCCCGATTCCCGTTGACGCTTCCACATCGCCTGCACGGATGCGGACACGCTTGCGGCCGCAGGCATCGTGCCGTCCTGCTCCGGCATAATCCACAGGTCCGCTTGACTATCGGGCTGCCGCAGTTCGCCGGACAATGTCACGACAACCGCATAGCGAAAGCCGGACTGTCTCATATTCACGATCGTCTGCTCGACTATGGCGGACGCAGCGCTTCCGGCTGCATAATGGAGAGCCGGGTAGGTAACGATCCGTCCCGTGAACGGCAGCTCGATCAGCTCCAGCAGATCACGCAGCCGTTCTAATCTCTCGGTCGCTTCTGCCGGCGTTTCGCTGCCGTAGAGGCCGGTTACCGGCAGCACGCAGGTGTCCAGATAGGGCTGGAGCTCTCCCCACCGCTCGCCGTCGAATTCGCTGAACTTCATCTCTGATCTTCCTTTCGTCATGCAAGTCCCTGTCTATCGTATCAGTCGGCTGAGCCGTAAGCAATGATCGAGGGCGGAACGTTTCATGACGAATACGGCTTGCGGGCTGACTGCCCCAGGCAGTCGCCGCAAGCCGCAGCTCCGATTGTTCTCCTCTTAGCGTAGAACGTCTGTCCTTTTAACAGATCGACTTCCATTCCTCCGTCAGCTTCCTGAAGCTGGCTTCGTCGCCTTCCGCCAACGCCTGATCGATCTTATCGTATAAGCGTTTCCTACGGAAATCGACAACCGCCTCATCCAGCACCATTTCCGCCGCCAACCCTAGCATAGCTTCATACGTGACTTTCATTTTGTCCATAGGACCCACCTTTCTAACCGGTGATTATCCCATCCTGTATTCCTTCCCCTTCGTCACGTAGCTGTCCGTCGTCCTTCTCATCCGCTGCAGATCATGGTCGTTCAATTCCCTGACGACGCGCGCCGGTGATCCCAAGGAAAGCGTATACGGTGGGATCGTTTTATTCTCCGTAACGATTGCCCCCACTCCTACTAAAGCATATTCACCGATATCGGCCCCGTTCAGTACGATGGCCCCCATACCGATTAATGTACCTCTGCCTAACCGGCATCCGTGTATGATCGCGGCATGTCCGACAGATACCCCGTCTTCTACGATCAAGGGCTGATCCGCGTTCACATGCCCGATCGCTCCGTCTTGGATATTGCAATCCCGGCCGATCACGATCGGCGCCATGTCGCCTCTTAACACGGCATTGAACCAGATCGTGCTGTTCGCGCCCACGGTCACGTCGCCGATCAACTTCGCGCCCTCGGCGATATAGACGCTTTCATGCACCTTCGGCATGATGCCGCGGTAAGCAATTAACATTCTGGCCACACCTCCCGATAGTACGAGTTGCCTCGTCATTCGGTGAGATTGTAGCAACACGCCAGTACCGTGTCAATGCAACGTCAGCGTGTCTTGCTCCAGGTCGCGGACACCCGCTACCGCGCTCCGTCCGGCATTCGTCATTCGGATGACCGTGCCCGTACGTTCATCCTCTCCGATCCGCAGCATGCCGAGATGCAGCATCATGCCGATGATCCGCTTATCGAACACCGACTTCGGATTATCGTAGTAGAAAGGACGGATATACGGCAGCATCGCCTCGCGAAGCGAATCCGCCGTAATCCATCGGCTGCCTGCGAGCCGATCGATCCAATGAACGGCCGGCAGCAGGTTCGGGATCGCGGACCTGTACAGCCTTAGCCAGAAGCGATAGAGCTCCTCCGGTCGATCCAGCTGCTTGCTCTCGAGCTTCTCGAAGCCAGCCTCCGTCAGCGCGAGCTTCAGCTCCGATTCGGATATCCAGCGCTTGTAGTAGCAATAGTCGTACACGAACGCCATGCGGTCGGGGTATTCCTTGAAGCGCCGCCCGTAGCCGAACCGCCATGCGCCCTTCGCGGGCAGCTCCTCCTGAACGCCGAACAGCTCGAGCACTTGCAGCACGTTGCGCCGGTACATCGCGCCTTCGGCCGATATCTGAATGTCGTTCTTCGCGATGTATTGCAGCAGATGCAGCACATCCTCGGCCAGCAGCGCCTGCTCGTCGCGATAGACTCTCGGATCGTCCGTGTGCGCGATCATCTCGGCAAAACGGCGCGTGATCGCATCGCGAAACCGTTCCTTCAGGTCGCTCGGCACGTGAAACAAGTAACGATTCGTTCCCGATAGTCCATTGAATAACCAGCCGTAATGCTTGAAGCGAGCTACCGTATCCCTCGGACTCGCCGCCTTCGCCAGCTTATCCGCCGACTTGGCCGCATTCTTGCCTTTGGCCGCACGCTTCGGCTTGCCGACTGTGCCTGCGCTCGGCTGAACCTGTAAAGCGCTTGCCGGGCCAGGACCTGCGATTGCGTCTGCACTATCGAAGCGGCTGAATTGAATGCGTGCCAGCAGCTCTTCCAGACTGAACGCTTCCCTAGAATCGAAGAGCAGCGAATGCAGGAAGCGCAAATCCTCGATCGGCAGCTGACTGATCTGAGCATCGAATACGTCACGGCGGCTGATCGCGCTAATAATCGCTTGGATCAGCTCATGCTTGGAATGGCCGTTGCAGTCGCAGCGATACGTATCGGCGATCCGTGTCAGCTGGGCGATATCCGCAAACCCGAGCATATCGACCAGGTTCAAATGATCCCCCTCCGTTCTCCACAATTTTATTACCATTATGGGACGATTGGGCGTTTGCTAAACGTGAGAAAACCTCGATCGAGGCCATTCGGAGATGGGCGACCGCGTTAAGAGGTAGGTTTTATCGCCAATTAGAATAGATAAGTTCCGTGTCTCGGAAACTTATCTATTCTAATATGGTGAAAAAAGAGCCGCAGACCGAAAGGTTCGGTCCCAGCTCTTCGCATTCGTTCTATCTCGTCTCCTGCAAGTGCAGCGAGCAATTGTGCAGCAGCGGCTTCCATGCGGCGCCGCCTTCCGTTCGATCCTCGTAAGCCAGAATCGAGAATGACATGTTGCCTAGATGACCGTCGTCCAGTTGACCGCACATCTCCTGCAGCAGCTGAGCGAGGAAGCTGCCGTGCGACACGACGAGCAGCCGCGTCTCAGGACGGCTGGTTCGCCATTCCTCGATGAAAGCCATGCCTCTTGCCCTGACTGCCTTGTCGCTCTCTTGACCCGCGTCCGCTTGGCGCCAATTCTCGCCCCATCTGCTTAGCCGTTCTTCGATCGTCGTACCTTCCACTTGCCCAAAATAACGCTCGTTCAGCCGATCGTCAGGCGCCAGCAGCGGCAATGCCAATCGATCGGCAATAATGCGCGCCGTCTCGTGAGCACGCTGCAGGCTGCTAGAGATGACGGCATCCCACTTCTGACTCTCGTGCACGAGGCGATTCGCCAGCGCTTCCGCCTGCCGTCTGCCTTCCTCGCTGAGCGGAATATCGGTCTGCCCCTGAATTCGTCCAAGCGCATTCCATTCTGTTTGTCCATGGCGTATTAAGCCGATTAACACGTTGCAACCGCTCCTTCGTCCTGTCTATGCGCGCGTACGCGAGAGCCAGTTAATCGTCAGCAGCGTCATGATCATGCCTAGAATCGAAAGTGCTACCCAATATTGCGGGAATGTCGGTACGACTTGCAGCACCAACGGGTCGCTAATGCTGGCAACGGGCACTTCCGAATAGAATTCGACGCTGATCGCCGCGGCGTCGCTCGTAGCATTGGCCGTGTCCAGCAAGCCTGTCAACTTGGCAACCTGTTCGGAGGACGATTCCGTTGCCGTCGTTCCGAACACCAGGTAGAAAAATGCGGTTGCAAACATAGCCATGCAGGAAGCGATTACCGCTGCAACATTGCGCCTGAAAGCGTTCGAGAACTGATAGGTTCTCTCCTTCACAGGCATGAACCACGACTCTTCGGCATAGATGCGGTCCATGACGCCCTTGCTCAGTCGATCGCTGGGCATGTCGATCGTCTCGACCTGGGAGAGGTCGCGAATCATTAGCGCGCTATCCTCCCAGATTCTGAACTCTTCCGCGCATGCCTCACATTCCAACATATGCTGTTCGAGCGCTATGCGGTCATGATCGTCTTCGGGCATATCCCAATAGACGCCGAATAGCTCCTGCGCTTGTTCGCATTTCATCGCGCTTTCATCCCCTCGTATTCTTCCATGAACGGAGATTCCCCAAAATACGGCTCCAGCTGCGTCTTGACGCTTGCGCGTGCACGGAATAAAAGCGACTTCACCGAACTGACGGTCTGTCCGAGAATCGAAGCGATCTCTTGATAGTCCAGTTGGTCATATTCCCGCAGGATCAGCGCGGAACGCTGCTTCTCGGGAAGATTGTTAATCGCTTCGCGTACTAGACTCATCCGTTCGTTGCGCAGCAGATGCTGCTCCGGCACAGACTCCGGAGGGGCAACCGGCACATAGCCCGATTCATCGAGCGAGATGTTGCCGGTCTTCTGCTTGCGAAGCTCGCTGAGCACCGTATTGCGGGCAATCGTATACAGCCATGTGGAAAAGGATGCGTCTCCTTCACGGAAGGAATGCAAGCTTCGATAGGCTTTATAGAACGTTTCCGAGCACAAGTCCTCGGCTAACAAGTCTAGTCCTGCGCCCTTGAGCATGTGGTAGACGAAAGCCATGATCTTGCGCTGGTAGCGTCGCATCAATTCCGAATATAACTGTACGTTGCCGTCTTTGATTTCTCGTATCAACTGGGAGTCGGTCATTGAGCGCGACCCTCCTTGGCCTTCGGAGTCGTTCTCCCAGATCGGTATATACATTGTACCGACCCGGAAGCAAAAAGTTTCGCAATTCTTTAAATAAACAATTCTATATAGGAAGCGATAGACCGTCTTCGTCTCTTCGCTTTCGGTTAGTAATCAATTCGAGTCGGAACACCAAATTCCTGCTTCATTCGACAGCGGTGACCGTCCTCCATAATTTTACAAACAATAGATTCATTGTAACACAGGTCACAGAAATGTATAGATTAAGTTTCGCTAAATAAATGACGAAAAGGGCAAAAAAAAATACCACCTCGAAAGGTGGCAGCACAGAGTGCTCATTGTTTGGATAGGAGTGGAGAGAAACCATACTGTAACCTTAGTATATGTATCCGTTTTCATTTTGTCAAGTATCCGTTTTCATTTTTTTATTGGGCGATCCCCAAGTGCGAAAAAAAGCCGGCGGGACTGATGCAATCCGCCGGCTTGCTCTCTCTCAATGCTTGGCTTCGAAGCCCAGTACGCCTAACAGCGCCACGGCGCGGTCCAAATCGTCCTGCGCTCGGAATGACAGCCGCAGAATGCCCGGCACGTCTTCGCGGCTCTCGATGATCTGCAGGTTGCTAAGGTTAATCCGCGCATTGCCGAGCTCCGTTGCTATGCGGCCGATAATGCCCGGATGGTCGGGAACATCGATATAGCATTCATATACCGCCCCGATCGCGCCCTTGCGGCGTTCGGGAAATTGACTGCGGAACTCGCTGGACGTCCGGAAGGCTTCTTCGATCTGTGCCGCGTCACCGCGCTCAAGCATCGAAATAAAACGATCCGTCCCGTCTCGCCATTCCTGCAGCAGACGGATGATGACTGTACGGTTGTCGACAAGAATATCGCGCCAGACGATCGGATCGCTCGAGGCGATTCGCGTAATGTCGCGGAATCCGCCTGCAGCCAGCGCTTGATAGAGCGTGTTCTTTTCGTTGTACGCACGGACATGATTGACGAGCTGTACGGCAATGACATGGGGCAGGTGGCTGATCGCGCCGACGATCTCGTCATGCAGCTCCGGCTCAACTTGTACGATCTGCGCGCGGGTATGCGCCAGCAGTCCCTTCAGTCGCTCCACGGCTTCCTGCGGCGCATCCGGCTCCGGCGTGAGCACATAGAAGGCGTTCTCAAACAGCATCTCGTTCGCCGCCTCGACGCCAGACTTCTCGCCGCCTGCCATCGGATGCCCGCCGATGAACACCGCCCCGTTCTGCAAGCCAATCGCTCTCGCGCAAGCCGCGACCGATGCCTTGGTGCTGCCGACGTCGGTAATGATGCAGCCGGGCTTCAGCTTCATGGCTGCGAGCAGCCGCAAGTACTCGTCCAGCTTCCCTACCGGCACGCATAAGAAGATGTAATCGGCATCCGCTGCCGCTTCCTCGACCGCCGGCGGCGCGGCGTCAACGACGCCGCGGGCAACGTATTTGTCTGCGGAGGATTGCCGGTTCGAATACCCGACGACGCGCAGCCCAGGCTTACCTTTGAAGCATAATGCAAGCGATCCGCCGATCAGGCCGACGCCGAATATCGCGATCGTCGTCATAGGATTATGCTTGCACCGCCACTTCCGACAGGACCTGCTCCAGCGCTTGGATGAATGCCGCGTTCTGCTCCCGGCTGCCGACCGTGATCCGAATATGCGTCGGGTAGTACGTCCAGCGCGCCCTGGAGATGATGCCCTTCTTCAGCAGCGCTTCGAATACGGCTTGCGACGGACGCCCGGCGTCGAACATGACGAAGTTGCCGTACGGGGCAAAGTAAGCAAGTCCCAGCCGGTCGAACTGCTCCTTCAAGTAGGCGAGTCCCTCAGCATTGCTCGCTCTGCAGGATTCGATGAATGCCGTGTCGGCCAGCGCAGCCTTGGCTGCGGACTGCGCATAGCGCGTCGTATTGAACGGCTCGCGGACCTGGTTGATGCTGCGGATCGTATCCGCACGCCCGATGCCGTATCCGATGCGCAGCGATGCCAGACCGTAGATCTTGGAGAACGTACGCAATGCGACCACGTTCTCGTAGCGCTTGACGTAATCGATGCCGTTCGGGTACGCAGGGTCGTCTATGTATTCGCAATAGGCTTCGTCCAGGATGACCATAACGGATGAGGGCACCTTCGCCATGAAGTCGTCCAGCTCTTCCCGCGTGACGATCGTCCCTGTCGGGTTATTCGGGTTGCAGATCCATACGATCTTCGTCCGCTCGTTCACCTTAGCCAGCATCGCAGGCAGGTCATGCTTGCCTTCCTGGTTAAGCGGCACTTCGATGATCGTTGCGTTCTCGATCTCGGCATTATGCTTGTACTGCGGGAAAGTCTCGTCCGCCATAATGGTCTCGTCGCCCTTGGACAAGTATGCCCGCGCGATCATCAGGATGACCTCATCGGAGCCGGCCCCGAAGATCAACTGGTCCTTCTCGACGCCCAGACTCGAAGCGAGCGCCTCCGTCAGCTGCACGGCGCCGCCGTCCGGGTACAGGCTCGTGTTGCCCAATTCGTTCATGATGGCTTGCTTCGCTTGCTCGGAGCAGCCGAACGGGTTCTCGTTCGATGCAAGCTTGATGACTTCCTTCAAGCCGAGCTCGCGCTTCACTTCTTCGATCGGTTTGCCGGGTTGATAGACCGGCAGGTGCATAATATTCGATTTAGGCTGCACTTCGGTTCACCTCGTCCATGACTTATTCAGCTTATTCGGCTGATAGCAGATATTGAAGATAAAATTTATTGTCTCACATCCGTTTCCAATCAGCAAGTCATAACGATAGCCGAACGCCGCTTGTTACTGACCACTCACCGAGCAAGTACGGCCATGGGGGCCTTACTTTGCACTTCGCTGTCCCCTCGCGGGACAAAGTAGGCCCTCTCGGGCCCTACTTGCGCTGCCAGCCTGCACAATCGATACTGTTCATTCGAAGCTTGCGCACACAATAAAGACGCCGGTGCTGACACCGACGTCCTATTATCAACTATAGCTCACACCTTCAAGCTCTTCACGAACGCTGCGACGTTGTTCAAGCCCTGCTCCTTCGTGCGCGGGTCCGACAGCAGCGGGATCGCCTCTTCGATCTGGCGCACGATCGCGCTGCCGACGATGACGCCGTCGCACTTGCCTGCGAACCGCTCCACCTGCTCCCGGCTTGAGATGCCGAAGCCGATCGCGATCGGCACGGACGACGCCTCCTTGACAGTGCGGAGAAACTCGTCGATGCCGGCGTGGAAGTCCGAGCGAACGCCCGTTACCCCGAGCGATGATACGCAATAGACGAAGCCGCGCGCCTTGGACGCGATACGCGTGATGCGGTCATGCGAGGTCGGCGCTACGAGCGGGATTAGATGAATGCCTGCCGCCTCCGCCATGCCGCGCACTTCCTCGTCTTCTTCGATCGGAAGATCCGGGATGATCAGGCCGCTGATGCCTTTTTCCTGTACCAGCTTGAAGAAGTTATCAAGACCGAGCTGCAGCACTGGATTATAGTACGTAAACAGAATGAACGGGATGTCTGCCCCAGCCTTGCGCGCATCCTCGGCTACCTGGATGCAGTCGAGGATCGTGAGCCGATTGCGGAGCGCGCGCTCCGAGGAACGCTGAATGACTGGCCCGTCCGCGAGCGGATCGGAATACGGCACGCCCAGCTCGATCATGTCGGCACCAGCTTCCGCCAATTTAACGATAATCTCGACGGAAGTCGGGATATCCGGGTCGCCGACGGACAGGAACGGCATAAGCGCGGTTCTGCCCTCCGCCCGAAGCTTCTCGAATGCGGCATCAATGCGATTCATCGGCGGCACCTCCCAAGTATTGCATAATCGACTCGACGTCCTTGTCGCCGCGGCCGGACAAGCTGACGACGATCACTTGCTCCTTGCTCAGCGTCGGTGCCAGCTTCATGACCTGCGCGATCGCATGCGACGACTCGAGCGCCGGAATGATGCCCTCCGTACGCGACAGCAGCTGCAGCGCTTCGAGCGCCTCCGCATCCGTAATCGGCACGTACTCCGCGCGTCCGGAATCCTTCAAGTAGGCATGCTCCGGTCCGATGCCCGGGTAGTCGAGTCCCGCGGAGATCGAATGCGCCGGCTGCACTTGGCCGTATTCATCCTGCAGCACGTAGCTCAGCGAGCCTTGGAAGACGCCGTGCTTGCCCATCGTCATCGTCGCGGCATGCTCAAGCGTATCGGTCCCGCGGCCCGCAGCCTCAACGCCGACCAGCTTGACCGCTTCGTCCTGGACGAACGGGTAGAAGATGCCCATCGCGTTGCTGCCGCCGCCGACTGCCGCGACGATATAATCCGGCAGTCTGCCTTCCTGCGCCTGAATCTGTTCGCGCGTCTCGTCGCCGATGATCCGCTGGAAGTCCCGCACAATCATCGGATACGGGTGGGGACCCGTGACGGAGCCGAGAATGTAGTACGTGTCGTCGACATGGCTGACCCAGTAGCGCAGCGTCTCGTTGCATGCATCCTTAAGGGTACGCGTGCCGGACGTCACCGGCACGACTTCCGCACCGAGCAGCTTCATGCGGAATACGTTCAACTGCTGACGCTTCGTGTCCTCTTCACCCATGAACACCTTGCACTCGAGTCCGAGCAGCGCCGCTACCGTGGCGGATGCAACGCCGTGCTGGCCTGCGCCTGTCTCCGCGATGATTTTCGTCTTGCCCATGCGCTTCGCCAGGACGCCTTGCCCGATCGTATTGTTGATCTTGTGCGCGCCGGTATGGTTCAAGTCTTCGCGCTTCAGGTAAATTTTCGCCCCGCCAAGCTTCTCGGTCAGCCGCTCCGCATAGTAGAGCGATGTCGGGCGCCCGGAATATTGCTTGAGCAAATAACGGACCTCCGCAATAAATTCGGGATCCTTCATATAATGTTTATAGGCATCCTCCAGTTCGAGGAGCGCATTCATCAACGTCTCAGGCACGTAGCGTCCGCCGAACTTGCCGAAGCGGCCGTGCTGGTCTGGCACTTGATTCATGCCGTCGTCACCCTTTCCACAAACTTCATTATTTTCGCGACATCCTTCATCCCGTCCGTCTCCACGCCGCTCGATACGTCCACGCCGTCCGGCCGGTATTGACGGATGAGGTCTTGCACGTTATCCGCATGAAGCCCGCCGGCCACATACAGGGGAACGCCGATCGTCTCCGCCGCTGCCTTGTATGCTTCCATGACCGACCAATCGAATGCGCTGCCCGTTCCGCCGCCTGCTGTGTCGATCATCGCCGCATCGATCACGCCGGCGTATGGCGCCAGCCGGTCCTGTGCTGCCTTGTCTTCGCTGCCGCCTCGAATTCCGAACACCTTCCATGCTTGGACGCCGAGCGATTCCCGAATCACTCGGCATAGTTCGGGCGGCTCTTGGCCATGCAGTTGCACCACGTGCAGCCGAACGCTGTCCAGCACCTCACGCAGCTCCTCGAGGGTCGGGTCGACGAACACGCCTACCGCGCGCGGCGTACGATCGCCTGCGCCGCGCAGCTCGCTCACCTGCCGTACGAGCGAAGCCGCGTCCTTCGGCGTGACTTGCCGCTTGCTCTTCGCGAACACGAAGCCGACCTCGTCGATCGGCAAGCCGTCCATGGCCCGAATCGTATCCGCATCCCGTAGTCCGCAAATTTTGATTCGAGACGCACTCACCTTGCCGTCACCGGTCCCATCAGCGCCTGTACGGCATCGCCTACGTCCGGCTGCCGCATGAAGTGCTCGCCGATCAAAACGCCGTGCGCGCCGAGCTCTTGCAGATACGCGATATCCTCCGGCCGGCTGATGCCGCTCTCGCTGATGAACGTTACATGGCTCGGCACCAGGCCGATCAAGCTCTCGGTCGTCTTCAGATCGGTCTCGAACGTCTTCAGGTTGCGGTTATTGACGCCGATCAGCGTCGCTTTGTCCAGCTCCAGCACCGCTTCCAACTCCTCGCGGTCGTGGACCTCCACCAAGACGTCCATGCCGAGCGACTTCGCCAGGTCATGCATCTCGGCGATGTCCCGCGAGGTCAGAATCGCGGCGATGAGCAGGATGGCGTCGGCGCCGATCAGCCTCGCTTCATACACTTGCCGGTAGTCGATCGTGAAGTCCTTGCGCAAGAGCGGCTTATTGACGGCTGCGCGAATCGCGCTCAAATAGTCGTTAGCCCCCTGGAAGAAATCCGTATCCGTCAGCACGGAGATGCAGTCCGTACCTGCTTGTTCATACGTCTCTGCCAGCCTTACCGGATGGAAGTCCTCGCGGATCAATCCTTTCGAAGGCGATGCCTTCTTCACCTCGGCGATCAGCCCCATCGGCCGGCTGCTGCCTGTGGATAGAGCCTTCTCGAAGCCTAAGCATGCCGGCATCTCGGCAATGCGGCGCTCCGCGTCCCGAATGGAGAACGTCTCCGCCAGCGCGTCGACCTCATGCCGCTTTACCGCTACGATTTTATCAAGAAACATGGGCTATTTCCCCCGTCCTTCTAATCAATTGTTCCAGCTTGTCGTTCGCCGCTCCGGAATCGATGATCGCGGCTGCGGCAGCTACGCCGCCTTGCAGCGAATCGGCCTTGCCTCCGACATAGAGGCAAGCTCCCGCGTTCGCCAGCACGATATCGCGGTATGCGCCGCGCTCCTGACCGGCAAACACGCCGCGAATGATCGCCGCATTCGTCTCTGCGTCGCCGCCTATTACGTCGCCGATCGTGCGGCGCGTAAGCCCCAGCTCCTCCGGCGTCAGCATATACGTACGCACTTCGCCGCCTTGCAGTTCGGAGATCTGCGTCGCGTCCGAGATGCTGATCTCGTCCAAGCCGTCATGGCTGCTGACGACGAGCGCGCGCTTCAGGCCAAGCTGGCCGAGCACTTGGGCGACGGTTGCCGTGCGCCCGCGATCGTACAGTCCCAACAGTTGGCGGTCGGCCCCTGCCGGATTCGTGAGCGGCCCTAGCATATTGAAAATCGTACGTACGCCGAGCTCGCGCCGCGGCCCCGCGGCATGCCGCATCGAGGGGTGAAACAGCTGCGCGAACATGAAGCAGATGCCGATCGAATCCAGGCACATGCCGGCTTGCTCGGCGGTCAGGTTAATGTTGACCCCAAGCGCCTCCAGCACGTCCGCGCTGCCCGCCTTGCCGGACATCGCCCGGTTGCCGTGCTTCGCGACGCGAACGCCGCCGGCGGAAGCGATAATCGCCGAAGCCGTCGATATATTGAACTTATGAATGCCGGACCCGCCCGTGCCGCACGTGTCGAGCAGCCCTTCCTGCTCGGTCTCGACGCGGTTCGAATGCGCGCGCATCACTTCCGCGAAGCCCGTAATCTCCTCGGTCGTCTCGCCCTTCATCCGCAGCGCCATGACGACGCCCGCGATCTGTGCCGGCGTCGCTTCCCCGCTCATGATCAGCTCCATCACGCTGCGGGCCTGTTCGCGAGACAGCGGGTTGCCGCCGATCAGCTGAGCCAGCGCCGATTGCATCGTAATCTCTCCCATTGGTACATCCCCCTATACGCTATGGTAATAGTCGATATTCGCTCTGCCTCGGCTCTGCTGCTTCGCGTCTCTTGCCGGGAACATGGCTTCCGCCGCCCGGATCGCCTTGAGCGAGCCCATGGCCTTATTCACGGTCTCCATATATTCGCTCTCAGGCACCGAATCCCATACAATGCCGGCACCGGCCTGTACGTAGGCTTTGCCGTTCTTGAAGACGATCGTGCGAATCGTAATGCAGGTGTTCAGGCTGCCGGCGAAGCCGAGATACCCGATCGCTCCTGCATATGCGCCGCGCGATTCGTTCTCGAATTCCGCGATGATCTCCATCGCGCGCAGCTTCGGAGCGCCCGATACGGTGCCAGCGGGCATGCAGGATACGAATGCATCGAAGAAGTCCTTATCCTTGCGGAGCTTGCCGGATACGTTCGATACGATGTGCATGACATGCGAGTACCGTTCGATCTCCATATAAGCGTCGCACTTGACCGAACCGAATTCCGACACCCGGCCGATATCGTTGCGCCCGAGATCGACGAGCATCAGATGCTCCGCGCGCTCCTTCTCGTCCGCGAGCAGCTCGCGCTCGTTCGCGAGATCCTGCTCCGGCGTGCGCCCCCGCGGCCGCGTCCCCGCAATCGGCCGCGTCTCGACGCGGTCGCCCTCTACCTTGACGAGCGCCTCGGGCGAAGCGCCGACGATCACTTCGTCGTCCATCTTCAGATAATACATATACGGGGACGGATTGGTCGAACGCAGCACGCGGTATACATGCAGCGGGTCGACTTCGGTCTCGATGCTGAACCGCTGCGACAAGACGACTTGGAAAATGTCTCCCGCGCGAATATACTCCTTCGCCTTCTCGACGTTCGCAATGAATTCGGGCTTGGTCAGGTTAGACTTCACGTCGCCGAGATCAGGGTCCGATTGCGGCGCTCCGCCCGCCATAAGCGGATAAGGCAGCGGCTGCTGCAGACGCTCGATCGCCCCTTCGATCTTCCGGCACGTCTCTTCGTAAGCCGCTTCGATCTGCGCGTCCGTGTAACCGTCCTTCACATGGACATTGCCGATCACCTGAATCTGCTGCTTGAAGTGGTCGAACACGATAATCTGGTCGCAGAACATGAACTTCAGGTCATCCGTCCCCAGATCGTCGATGCGGTGCGCAGGCAGCTTCTCATAATATTGCAGCAGGTCGTAGCCGAAAAATCCGATGGCACCGCCGGTGAACGAAGGCAGATTCGGCAGTGCCGGACTCCGGTAGGAGCGCAGGTGCGCCTTCAACAGCTCAAGCGGTTTGTCGTCCAGCACGGTTACCGCCCCGTTCTCCTCGATCGTCATCGTGCCGTTCTTGCCGCGAATCAGCATGAACGGGTCCGTCCCGATGTAGGAATAGCGCGCCCACTTCACGCCGCCCTCCACGCTCTCCAAGAGGAACGCGCGCTTCTCCTTGCAATAATGCTGGAACAGCCGGATCGGCGTCTCCGTATCCGCCATGACATGCCTGACGATCGGGATCAGATTGTACTGCGATGCCAGCCGGATAACTTCCTGCAATTCCGTGTTCATGTGAGTTCCCCCTTCAAGGTTGTGCGCTCAGTCAGCCTAGCCCAGCCCAGTTCAACAAAAAAAGCTCCTGCTGTCGCAGGAGCATAAGATTCCAAAGGATGATTCCGGCAGTACGCGGCTATGACGAAATACGGCAAGCTCCGAATCCCTCGGCTCCTGCATCCGTCATGTCGCTGCTCATCTCATCTCTTCTCATCTCAACTTAGCTCTGCTAGGCTCTGGTCTTGCCGCTCTGTACTCGTCTTGCTCTCAACTATCACTCACTATACAACAGGAACCGATTAGCGTCAAGATTGGGCAAGGTCAGGACGGAGCGCCTGCGCGCCGCCAAGGAACACGTGCCGAATCTCGTTCTGCTTCTTCTCCGTATTGACGGTCACCATCAGTCGAATGCAGCGCTCCAAGCTTCCCTTGACGGATATCTCCAGCGCGCACATCAGCGGCACCAGCTCCCAGCCCGGCATCTGGCGAATGGCGATTGCGGGGAATGTGGCATCCAGGTCGGCCGTGACGGTAATCAAGATGCTGCAAATGTCTTCAGGAGTAATATCATTCTCGGCCACGATCTTGTTCAGCATCTCGAGTGTCGCATCCAGAATCGGTTGTTTCTCATTCACATCTACGGTGATCGCACCGCGAATTCCACGCGCAGTCATACCTGAATGTCCTCCTCTTTGAGCTGTTCCACGACGCGGCTTACCCGCTCCGCAGACATATTCTTGTCGATCACGACCTTGCCGATCGCCGTAGGAACGACGTAAACCATGCTGCCTTCCTTGAACTTCTTGTCGTGCATCATCGCGTTCATGATGGCGTCGGTATCGAGTGTCGCCGGCAGTCTGACAGGCAGGCCGCATTTCGCCAGCGCGCGCTTAGTGACGGTGTAGACTTCCTCCGGCGCCCCTAGCTCAACGCCGATGCGTGCCGCACCGACCATGCCGATCGAGATCGCTTCGCCGTGCGTCAATTCGCCGTAGCCGGCAACCGCTTCGAGCGCATGTCCGATCGTATGTCCGAGATTCAGGATCGCGCGCAGGTCGTTCTCGCGCTCGTCCTGCGAGACGACGGCCGCCTTCACGCTGCAGCCCTTGTGCAGGGCGTACCCGAGCGCGTCGCTGTCCTTCGCGAGCAGCCGATCGGCATTCGCCTCGATCCATGCTACGAACTCCGCGTCCCAGATCAAGCCATGCTTCACGACCTCCGCCAGACCGGCGCGCACTTCCCTTGCAGGAAGCGATTGCAGCGTATCGAGATCGTAGAGCACCATCTCAGGCTGATAGAAGGCGCCGATTATGTTCTTCGCGAGCGGGTGGTTCACCGCTACCTTGCCGCCGACGCTGCTGTCATGTGCCAGTATCGTCGTCGGCATCTGCACGAAGCGGACGCCCCG
>JAEWJS010000154.1 GCA_023386495.1 Bacillota bacterium
CGCCCACAGCCAGCAAGTAGACTACCCAAAACCGCCGCCAATCCCCAACCTATCTCGTATACCGCCACAGCCAGCAAGTAAACAGCCCACAAACTGCCGCCTATCGCCAGCCTATCGCGCATAGCGCCCACAGCCAACAAGTAAACCGCCCGCCGAAGCTTCGATACGACCGAGAGGCTCCTACCCTAGGCGACTTCAATTCTCTTACGGAACTCAGAGACGTTATTCGCCGGATATTGAGGGTTAGCGGATTGTAACGGAACGAGGAGACGTTATTGGCATGAAAATTAGTTAAATGGACAAGAATTGCTCCAATAAGGTCGCACTGTTCCGTTAGCGCGTCATAATGACCAATATTCCCGGAATAGCGTCTGTAGGTTCCATTAGCCATGCGATGCCCGGGCCCTAGCGCCATGCGACACCTGCGCCGAGCGCCCAAGCATCGAGCGCCGACCGTCCAAGCACCGAGCGCCATGCGATGCCCGGGCCGACCGTCCAAGCGCCGAGCGCCGAGCGCCCAAGCACCGCCGAGCGCCAAGCACCGAGCGCCCAAGCGCCGAGCGCCCAAGCGCCGAGCGCCAAGCGCCGCCGAGCGCCCAAGCACCGAGCGCCCAAGCGCAGCCGCGCGCGCTGCGGGCTTACGCCGGGCCATCTGCCTGCGGCATGTTCCCGCCATACGTGCTGCTTATCCTGACAATGCCTTACTACTTCACCCAATGCGACACGGCGAAGACGGCCGGGGAATTCCAATAGATCGTCACTTCATTGCCGGCGTAGCTGTCCTTGTGGTCGATGAAGCATTGTGCCGGCGGTTTGCCGACGAGATGCGCCTTCATGGCGTCATCCTGCAGCCCCGCGTTCGGTCCGCCGGAGACGAAGCCCGGCACGGCCGCTTCGATGCCGTCCGCCACGCCCGGGCGGTAATGCGGCTCGTTATAGGCGCGATCGCCGAAGCCGGTGACGTAGCTCGTGTCGAGCACGTTGCGGCCGAGCAGATAGTGCACCTGGTCCAGCGCGCAAGCTTCGAACGCGGCATCACCATGCACATGGTAGGCGATCAAGAGCAGCATCGCATTGTTCATCACGTTCATGTTGCTGCCCCACTTGTAGTCGCTCTCCCCGAGCGAGACGCCGTAGCCGTCGGCCCGGCATATAGCGGCGATGCGCTCGGCCTCCGCCCGCAACCCTTGCTTCAGCTCAGCATACAGCGCTGCATCCGCCTGCGACTCGCCGCCGAGCAGGTAAGCGATCGTGCCGTAGCCGCCCATATCGGCCCAACCCAGCTCATACTTCGGAAAATCCCCCGCGGCCAGCTTCTTGAACTGCTCGTGGTAGACAGCCTCGCCGGTCGTGCGGTACAGCTCGGCAGCGGCCCAATAACGCTCATCGGCATCGCCGCGTCTGTCGCCGTATTCGCCCGTGAACACGTCGCTCGGGTTCTTGAACCCCGGCAGCTCCGGGTTCGCTTCGAGCCAAGCAGCCGCTCGTTTGGCAGCGGCGAGGCAGCGCTCCGCGTAAGCCGCGTCGAACGGTTGGTAGATGCGCGCAGCCAGCGCCATGACCGCCGCGAAGTCCGCGGTTGCCGTCACAGATATCGGCGAGAAGTACAGGTCGCCGAGATCGTCTTCCGGCTTCGTGTCGAGCGGCGGGAACTTCAGCGTCGTCAGCTTGTGGAACGCGCCGCCTGTCTCGGGGTCCTGCATCTTCATCAGGAAGTCCAGCTCCCAACGGCATTCGTGCAAGACGTCCGGCATGCGACCGTCCGTCTCCGGCAGCGGAATCGCGCGGCTGAACGCGTTCGGATATAGCTCGAATGCAAGCAGCAGATCGGCGACTGCCTTCGCGCCAGGGCCGGTATACTTGCCATAGTCGCCCGCGTCATGCCAACCGCCGCAGCCGTCCAGCCGGCGATCGGGCTCGCCGTGCACGATACCGTGCGAGAGATGGCATGGCCCGTGCGTCCAAGGGCCGGCGAATTCCTCGGTCAGCACTGTCCCGCAGCGGTAGAAGTAGAAGGCCTTCAAGAGTCCGCGATGTACCTCGGCATACGGCTGGTCGTCGATATTGAATTCGGCAGACACCTCCCCTTCGTAGGCGATGCGATAGCGGCCAGGCGCCGCCACAGCCGAGAAGTCGCCGGCAGCAACGAGAACGCCGCTGGCAGCATCCTGTACGGCGGCTCCCGTCTCGCCGCGATAGACGACCTCGCCGGATTCGGCATTCGTGACCTCGAAGCGCTTCCCTTCGCCTGTAAAATAAGCGATCTTGGCAGCGGCAGCAGGATAGCCAATCTGGTTAACGGTCACGTAGCGGCTGTTGGTATGCGTAGTCATGTCTGGAATGAGCCCCTTTCGATGATGCGAATTGGATATTGTGGATACAACTTAGCACGCCGCGACTGTGAAATCGCGTTCACACTAGTTGTTTGGTACTGATTATAGGTGTTATAATGAGTAGGGTATATTAAGTGAACAACCAATTGTATAACAATTTAAACCTATCATAGAACAGGGAGTACAGACATGTCTGTCATCGAATTCGCCGCGCTGCCGCTACCGCACTACATTCACAGCGGTTATAGCGTGGCAGGACCCGGGCGCAAGCACCCGGAGAGATACGCGATCGGAGAATTTGACCTGCTTGTCGTATCGCAAGGCTGCTTGTATATTGGGGAGGAAGACCGTCATTACGAGGTGTCCGAAGGTCATGCGCTTATTCTGCGGCCGGATCTGCATCATTATCCGACGGCAGGCAACCTCGAGAAGACGGGAACGTATTGGGTTCACTTCCACACGGCAGGCAACTGGCGGATGGCAGGCGATGCAGAGGCGCCGGGGGCAGCGGCGTCCGAGGAGACGGATCCGGAACGGACCTTCCGGATGAAGACGTTCCAGATTCGCGTGCCGCAGTTCACGCGGCTGCTGCAATCGGCCAAGATGTACGAATGTCTCCGTCAGCTGACGGCGCTGGAGCGCGATTCGCATCTGGATTGGGTTCGCTGGGAGCAGCAAGCGCTCTTCCAGGACATTCTCATGCTGCTCGCGGCCGGCGTCGATTCGAAGTCGCCGCGGCCGGGTGCCGAGGTGGCCGATCAGGCAGCCTCCTATCTGCGCAAGCGCTATCGGGAACGGATCACCGCGAAGGAACTGAGTACGGCGCTTAATTTTCACCCGGTCTATATTGCGCGCTGCATGAAGAAGCAATTCGGCTGTTCGCCGATGGAGTACCTGATGCGCTATCGGCTGGACCAGGCGAAGCTGCTGCTCCTTCAGACGGATCTGCCCGTGAGCCAGATTGCGCAGGAGGTCGGATTCCAGCAGGCGGCCTACTTCACCTCATGCTTCGGCAAGTGGGAAGGGATTACGCCACGCGAGTACCGGTACCGATTCGTCATGAATCAGGCGCGGGGCGGGCCTGCCGACAGGTAGCAAGCCTGTGAAGATGAACGCGGGTTCACAACACTAGAAGCTGCGGGGAACGAACGATAACAAGGAGGATGACGGCAGATGAAGAGAACGGCATACGTAACCGGCTGTGACCGGGGATTAGGCTTGGCGCTTGCCAAAGTGCTGCTAGGGCAAGGCTATAAGGTGTTCGCCGGCAGTTACCTGACGGATTGGCCGGAACTGAGTGAGCTTGCCGCGCAGGAGCCGAACCTGCGGATCGTGCCGGTCGATATCGCCAGCGACAAGTCGGTCGCCAAGGCGGCGCGCATCATCAAGGAAGAGACCGACCATCTGGACATCTTGATTAACAACGCGGCGATTTTCCGGGACCGGTCGGAGAATGTGTTCGGCGAGCTCTACTTCGAGGATATGCAGAACTTATTCAACACCAATGCGCTTGGCACGCTGCGCGTCACGCATTCGGTCATCGACCTCCTGATGAAGGGCGAAGAGAAGCGTCTCGTCAACATTTCGTCAGAGGCGGGCAGTATTGCGGATAACTGGCGGAAGGACACCTTCGGTTATTGCATGTCCAAGACCGCGGTCAACATGCAGGCAGCCATTCTGCAGAACCATCTGCAGGAATTCGGCATCAAGGTGCTGTGTTTCCACCCGGGCTGGGTACGCTCCTACATGTCCGGCAAGTTCAACGACGAAGCGACGGTCGAGGCAATCGACTCGGCGACCGGCATCATCGAGCAGGTGCAGAAGCCGCATGAGATCGGCACGCATCCGACCTATATGGACTACACGGGCAAGCTGCTGCCGTGGTAATGAACGACAATTAGAGGAGGCGTTCCCCTTATGAAAAAGATTACCGCCCTTGTAGGCGACTATTGGCATAAAGGCGACATGATCGAGGAGGCGCTTAAGCAGGCGGCAGGGCGTCTGGAAGGCGTGTCGGTCACGTTCGTTCAGCATTCGGAACTGCTGCATGCACTGCAGGACAAGCCGGATGCCGTCGTGCTGTTCAAGCAGAATCCGCTGAACGCGCCGAGCGAGCCGTTCGATCCGTGGATGTCCGCGGAGATCGAGCAAGCCATCCTCGCGTACGTCGAGGCAGGCGGCCATTGGATCGCCTGGCATACGGGGCTGGCGGGCTATGACAAGGAAGGAGCCTACGTGGGCATGCTGCGCGGACGCTTTCTCCATCATCCGGACATGCAGGCCGTCACGTACTGCAGACCGGATGGCACCGAGCTCGTAACGCTGCATGATGAGCACTATTTTGTCGAGGTGGAGGAAGGCGCTACGGAAGTGTACCTCACGTCGAAGTCGGCGGACGGCGAGCAGCTCGCAGGTTGGACCCATGCTTACGGCAAGGGCCGCGTCGACTGCCTGGCACCGGCGCATGCGCGGGAAGCGCTGCTCGATCCCGGCTTCCAGTCGATCCTTGCGGAGCGTCTGGCGCTTGCGCTAGCATAGAGAGGAGAGGGATAAGATGGGCATGAACAACGGCACGATTCGCCATATGGCGATCTTCACGCTGAAGCATCCGCTGGACGCGGCAGAGACGGCGAAGTTCCTGGAGGACGGCCGCCGCATTCTGACCGGGATCCCGGTCGTGCGGAACTTCGAGGTGCTGCGCCAGACGAGCCCGAAGACGGACTTCGACTTCGGCTTCTCGATGGAGTTCGCGAGCCAGGCCGACTATACGGCGTATAACGAGCATCCGGACCACGTCGCGTTCGTGGAGGAGCGCTGGAAGAAGGAAGTCGCGCGGTTCCAGGAGATCGATTTCGAGAACGCGTAGGCGAGCAATACGGTGATAATGAAAATGCGGCATCTCTGACGACCGAGGTCGGGAGATGCCGCATTTTTGCGTGGAGCCAGGGGGTTATCGGATCGGCACGAGGAAGGAGACGGTCGTCCCTTCGCCTTCGACGCTCTTCACCTGCAACGGGTGCCCGAACAGCTGCAGAAGCCGCCGATTCGTATTCGACAGGCCGATGCCTCCCTCCGGTCCGGCCGGCTGCTGCAGGAGCAGCTCGAGCTTGTCCGCCGGGATGCCGACGCCGTTATCGATGATGGAGACTTCCGCAGAGGTATCCATCTGCCGAATCCGGATCTCGACCCGGCCGCCAGCCTTGCGCCGCATGATGCCATGGCGTACCGCGTTCTCGATTAGCGTCTGGATCGACAGCGGCGGGACCGCAATCTGGTGCAGGTACGGATCGATGTTCCATTCCACCTCCAGCCGTTCCTCGAAGCGTTCTTTCTCAATATAGAGGTAAGCCTTGATCAAGCGCAGCTCATGCTCCAGCGGCACCAGACGCTCGACGTTCTTGTAGCTGAAGCTGGCTCGCAGGTACTCGCTGAAGGCGTCGAGCAGCTTGCGCATGCGATCCGTGTCGAAGCTGCTGAGCGCCATGGCCGACGTGAGCGTATTGAATAGAAAGTGCGGCTGGACCTGTGCCTGCAGCCAAGCGGCTTCCATGCGCAGCTTCTCGTGAATCGACCGCTTCAGATCGGTGAGGGCGCGAACCCGATTCTTCAGTTCGGTCGTGTCGACCGGCTTCGTGACATAGTCGTTCGCGCCGGATTGGAAGCCGGTCTGCACGTCCTCGGGGAGCGAGCGCGCCGTCAAGAGCAAGATCGGAAGCTCGGCAGCCGAGAATCGATCGCGAATGGCGCGGCTGAGCTCGTAACCGGACATGTGCGGCATCATGACGTCGGCGATTACCAGATCCCACTCGCGCGTGTTGAGCAGCTCGAGCGCCTGCTTCCCGTTCGTTGCGGTACGCATCTCGAAGCCTTCGGAAGACAGCGCGGCGATGAGGATCTGCAGATTAATGGGATCATCGTCTACGAGCAGGATCGCTGGGATAGCGGCCGACGGCGCGTCTGGAGCTGCGGACGGAGCAGGAGCCTGGTCGGGGCTGGGCGAAGAGTCCTGCGTATGGTCGGGGCCGGCATCGGCCAGAGCGCTGGCCGTCTCCGCGAATGCCAGCAGCGAGGCGGGCGCTGGGCGGCTATCTCCGGCCGCCTCCGCGTCGGGATCGGCCAAGGGCAGGGTTAGCGAGAAGGTCGAGCCGCGTCCCTGCGTCGAGACAACTGTCAGCGTGCCGCCGTTCAGCTCTGCCAGCTGCTTGCTGATATTCAAGCCGAGTCCGAGTCCGCTGGCAGCCAGGTAACCGTCGTCCGGCCCTTGCTCATAGGGATCGAAGACCGTCGGCAGCGTCTCGGCATCGATCCCGATGCCGGTATCGGACACCCGGAAGCAAGCCTTGCCGTCTTGCACGGAAGCCTCGATTGCGATGGTGCCCTCCTCCGTGAACTTGACGGCATTATGCACGAGGTTGAAGAAAATCTGGATCAGACGGTCCTCGTCCGCGACGACAAGCGGGAAGTCGTCCGGGATTCGGTTCTCGAATCGAATCGGTTTGCCTGCTGCCATGAGGCGTCCCATATCCAGCACGCCCGTAATGACGCTCTGCGATTGGAGCACTTGCGGGCGAAGCCGAATCTGGTTCTCCTTCAAGCGCGTGATATCGAGCAGATCGTTCAGCAGGAGGGACATGCGCGTGCCCACGGTAACCATGAGCCGCAGACGCTCTTTGTTCTTGTCGTCGGTCTCTTGCTCCAGCATGGTCTGCGCGATCGTCAGGATGCCGTGCAGCGGATTGCGAAGCTCATGCGACGTGTTGACGAGAAAATGGTCCTTCAGCTTATCGATCCGCTGCAGCTTATTCGCGAGCTTCGACGTCCGGATGGACATATTGAAGTAGCGCTTGAACCAGAAGCAGGCCATAAGAACGTACGTAAGCGCCATGTCGACAGGGTAGTAGCCGAAGTCGAACGGACCGTGATTTTTCAAGGCTGCCCATGTCATGTTGTTGACGAGCGCGACGGCGCCGAGGAACAGGAAGATGACATCCGCGTCGCCGCGCGCCAAGACGCGGAAGATAAGGACCGGGACGACGAGTAACGGGACATAGATGAGTACGGTATTGAATAACAGAGCTTCAGGCAGCATCGAGATGGGTGCGAGCGCGGCGAATAAGAGATAGGCTGCGCATGCATATCCGTGCCAAGAGACGATTCGAGGATGAATATGGCCTGGCAGCAGATGGTTCGTGTATCGAAGCAGCAGCAGGGTCGACGTCACATATGAAATATGGACAAGCCGAACCTCCCAATCCCACCTCATCGATACCCATTGATAGAACAGCTTATCGTCTGCGGTCAAGATCGTCATAATGACGAGCAGGTTGACGAAGATGAAATAGAGCAGCGCACGGTCTCGTCCGCCGAGCAGATAGAGAATCAATGAATAGACTGCGTGAAGCAACAGCAGGAAGCTTACCGCGTATTGCGCACCGATGGAGATTTGGACCTGCTTGTTCACGAACTGCTGCTGTCCGAACAGAATCGACTGTTCGATACCGCCATCCGTACGGTCGTAGTGGTTGGCGATTTGAATGACCAGCTCGATCTCGCCGGTATCCGATACGAAGGTTGCCGTATGGGGCAGCTTCCTCGGCGTATAGGCGGATGCGACCTCGGCAGGCTGGCCGATATTCGCGATCGATTGCCCGTTAACGAATACCTCGGAAGAATTGGACACGCCAGGCATGCGAATCGCGTAGATCCGCTCCTCGTCAGGGTCGACCTGAATGCGAAGGCGGTAGGAACCGTAGCCCCTCGCGCTATCGCCTTCCGGATGCAGGTAGGAAGACCAGTCGCTCGGCACGGGAGCATATGCGGGCGCAGCAGGCGAGGCGACGGCCGTATTAGGCCCGGATTGGATCAAGAATTGGTTGGGATACAGCTCCCACTCCCCATCCAGGTGAATGGCATCTTGCTCGAGCAGCTCCGAACCGCGCAGGTCAAGTACGCCATGGCTGATCTTGGGCGCATCCGGCGGCGCGAGTACCGTAATCCAGGTCAGCCGAATGACGGCCAATACCGCTAAAAAGATGACGGTGATCAGCGTAATCCGACGTTTGGCTATCGGACGGCCGCTCATCGTATGCGCGCCTCATGATTGCCGTTCTTATGCCAGGCGGCTTCAATTACAGTAGCCCCGATGTATACCATTCCGTAATGTCCTCCCTAGGTATAATGCCGTACTCATCCAGACAGATGCGTTCCAGCAGTTCGTATTGATGCTTAACGGCACCATGGTCACCCGTATCGCGATAGATTCGCATCAGCAAGTAATGCGCGTCTTCCGCATAAGGGAACGATTCCGTAATCCGCAGGCCGAGCCGCAGCGCGTCGTCGAGGCGTCCGGCTCTCGCCAGGAACTCCGCGGCTCCTACCGCTAGGCGGAACCATATATTCCGCAGCCGCTGACGCTCTCCCTCAGCCCATTGGTAATCCGTATCGGCGAGCAGGTCGCCCCGATAAGCATCGATTAATCGCAGATGTTCGTCGACCGAGACGGCATCGATGCGAGGCAGCGCCTCGACCGCCCGTTCCCAGATTTCGGTATCCAATCGTGCCTCGTGCAGGAGGAGGCGATAACTGACCTCGACCGTCTCCAGCTCAACGAACGGGATGTGGGCATTCAGCGTCCTGCGCAGCAGATAGACCGTCGTGAATAACAATTGGTAGCCGCGCTTCGGATCGATGTCCGGCCATAGAATATCCAGCAGAATGTCGCGGTGAATGCTTCGGCCGCGATGTAGAAGCAAGTAAGCGAACAATTCCTTCGTCTTGGCGGTGCGCCAAGGTATCGACGCCGCCCCCGGCGATTCCAGCTCGAGCTTCTGCAGCATGCGAAGCTTAGGCTGGGCGAGTTCTGCCGCAGGGTGCTCCTGCCTGGCTGCAGCAGGGGGAGCGCCGGTCGCCATCAGGCGGTCGATGGTCAGCCGTAGGCGGTCAGTCGCCGCAGGCTTCAAGACATAGTCCAATGCATTGAGCTCGAATGCCTTGACGGCATACTCGTCATAAGCGGTTACGAACACGATCTGGAGCGCCGGATGATGGCGAATGAGTTGCTCAGCCAGCTCGATTCCGCTCATGCCCGGCATTTCGATATCGAGGAAGGCGATGTCGGGACGCGATGCCTTGACGGCTTCTTCCGCATCGCACGCATCCGCGTACACGCCGATAATGTCTACTGTTCCAAGCTTCAGGAGCTGCTGCTTCAGGTCATGCAGGGCCAGTCTCTCGTCATCCACTAGAATCGCGCGCATCGTTCATCACGTCTCCTTGTTACAGTCGTTTCCAGTATAGCAAAAATTGTCTCCATATCGCGAATGATGTTGAGGCCTGCCGAATTGTTCATCAGTTGTTGAGTGGCTTGTTCTAGAATGGCGGCATACGTATTCCATCATTTAGGAGGAGCATTCTCGAATGAAGAAGAGACTAAGCTTGGCGATAGCATTGTTGCTATTGTTCCAATGCGTAATTCAACTGCCGGCTGCGGACAGGGCATATGCCGCGGCCGATGATCGATTCGAAGGCACGATCAGCATCGCGTTGGAATCCAGGGACCGGCCTGCGGGAACCGGACACAGGCTCGATGCCGTGCTGGGCCGCGAGCATGAACTCGCGATTACGTTGACGAACACGCATGCCACTGCGTGGGCCCATAACGTTGGGATCGCGCTTACGTTACCTGACGGTCTGGAGGTTGGCCTATCGGCTGCCGTACAGCCTTCGTCGGTGACTGCGCAGGGCGACGGAACGGTGATTGCCTATTGGCGGGACGTGAAGGATTTGGCCCCGACCGAAGAATATACCTTCACCGTCAAGCTGCGCGCAATGTCCAGCTACAGGGCGACCGGGAATGTGCCGTTCGATACCATGCTGAACGCCGTAGTCGGCGTGTATGCCAGCGACAATGCGCGGCAGCTATACGAAGCGCCGGACGCGCCAGTCGCGACGGCGGATGTGCCGTACCGCATCGTGCCGTTCACAATACAGATCGACGACGCGGGCGAGCATGTGAAGGGTGCGGGACCAGATGCGAATCCGCCGGAGAGCGGAGACGAGTACGGCGCCTTCGGACGGACGATTAGGATTGAGAACAACACGCGCTCGGCTTCGACCTTCGCAACGCTCCGGCATGAAGCGGACGGCGCGCTGCAGATTTACGGCTTCGGGGAAGGCGGCACGACCGCTCCAATCTCCGAGACTATCGGGTCGGGCGGCGAGCGAATTGCGACCTGGGCGAGCGGGATGACGGTAGCCGCGAATGCTGTCCGGGAAATTTCGTTCAAGGCGGCATTCTTGAATGAACACCCTGACGGCTCGCTGATTATGGACGGGACGACCGTTGAGAACCAGGTGGTCTATACCGGTTCATCAGAGGGCTACACGCATGCGGGTAATGTGGCCTATACGGCGGTGGCGAAGGATGCGATCGTCGACAAGTCTGTCACGCCTGGTCCGGTCGGCTATGGGGACACCCTCGCCTATACGATCAATGTCGTCACGAACGAGTATTATCCGGTTACGAACGTTGTCGTGACGGACACGATCGGGGACGGGCAGTCCTTCGACTCCTATAGCGGAACGGCGGGGGCGCCTGCATCGCCGCTCCCTGACGGTGACGGCAAGACGGTGATCACCTGGTCGCCGGGAACCGTGGATAAACGGACATCTCTGCAATACAGCTATGAGACGACCGTGGAAGAGAACTGGCATCAAGCCTATAGCGGAGCGCCGGTCTACGCGGGCGACCGCATCGAGAATCGGGTTGAGCTGACCGGGACATCGCTTGGCAATTTCCAGGGAGACAGCGACTACACCGAGGTGTACGTGAAGACGCCCTCCATTACGGAGCGCATCATCGCGGTTAACGGCACGACAGGATTGAACTCCAGCGAAGAGAGCGTGACGGTCGGCGATGTCGTGACCTTCGAGGTGAAGTACGATGCGACCGGCATCGATGCGAAGCAGCATAATGTGGTCGTCTACGACTACCTGCCGCTCGGCACGCTGCCGGACGCGAACGGCGACGGGAATGTCGACAATGCGGACCTGTCGCAGTTCCAGTTGAACGGCGTTACGCCGGAGTATGAAGCCGGCAGCTTGCTGCTGGCCTGGAATCTCGGCAATCTGGACGAGTCGACGACGGAGTTAACGGCTAACGTCAGGGTTGTCGTCCAGAACAGCACCGCACATGTTGCGGCAGATAAGGGAGCCGAGAATCTAGTCAACCTGTCGTTCCGCAACTCGCCGGAGCGAATCGAGAGCAAGCGGGCGTCGGTGAAGCTGGCGTATGTGGAGCCGAAGCTGACCATCGCGCGCACGACTAACGGCAGTTCGACGGTGAAGACCGTGGTCGGCGGCGATGTCGTGACGATCGTCATCACGGTGGCGAATACGGGGAGCACGACAGCATACGATCCGGTGTATACAGAGACATTGCCGCCGGAGCTGACGAGCGTGACGCCTCAAGCGGGCTGCGGCGTCGTCGGGTCGGTGCTCACGTGCGATTCGCTCAGCGATATTCCAGCCGGGGGATCCGTGACGATCACTTACACGGCGACGATCATCACTCCGATCGGTGCTTCGTATGAGATCAGGCAAGGCTCGAATGTCACGTACAACGCGAAGCCGGATCCGTCGACGATTCAGCGTTCCTACACGACGACTGAAGCGCAGCATCTGACGTTGCGGACAGAAGCTGCGACGGTAGTCAAGACCTGGGTGGATTCGACAGCAAACAGCCAGCCTAACAGTAAGGATAACGTCAGGGTCGGCGACTGGTCGGTCTACAAGCTGGACGTCACGGTTCCTGCGAACGTGCATGCGTATGAGGGTGTGCTTACCGACAATATTGCGACGAATCAATCGTTCTTGAAGTTGTTCAGTGATTACGATCCGGCGACGAACACGGGAACGGAAATCGGAAGCAGCAGCTATACGACACCATCGAACACGGTGCGAATTCCGTTCGATCCTGCTGTGACACCTGGCGGCACCTATACCTATTACGTTATGACGAGGATCAACCAGGTGACGACAGGCTACCAGCAGACCCAGCAATCGAGAGCGAAGTTCGACTGGAGAGACAAGCAGGCTTCCGGCACAGCGCGATCGGCGCAGTCCGCGAATGCAGCGATTACGGTCAAGCTGCCGAATCTGACTTCGGTCGTGAAAGAAACATCCAGCGTGCCGGACACGCCGGCATCGGTCACGATGGGGCAGGACGATATTCGGGCACTCACGTACAAGGTGACCAACACTGGCGTGAACACCGCATACGATCTCATCCCGTCCGTTACGCTGCGGCCTGGATTCCGCTTCACGGACTCGGACGGCGAGGCAGATACAGCAGGTGTCACAGGCACCATTGAGACAGGACTTGTCAAGACGTATGCCAAGACCGATCTGGCTGCAGAAGGCATATTGAATTACAACTTCCACATTGAGCTGGTATCGCTGGAGGGGGCCGGTACGACTCATCCCGTAATCGGCATGACGAATGCGTATTACGCTACGCATGAAGCGTATCTGGCTGATACGGATGGCGACACAACCAACAATCCGACAGCTCATGAGAAGTTCGCGCAGCATCAGGCGCAGGGTATCGTGACTTCGCCGTCCGTGACGCTCACCAATGCGATCAGCGACACGAGTAACGGCGACAGCCTGTCCGTCATTCGAGCAGGCGACACGGTCAACTATGTCGTGACGACGACGGTTCCGGCAGGGACCCAGGCGTATGACGTGACCGTCGTCGATACGTTCGAGGGGATCGGTTCTTTCGAAGTGGTGGGCTACACGATGACGCCTGCTAGTCTGGCAGAGCCGACTGCGGCCAATTGGAACGCGGGTACGCTGACCTACGTCATAGGCGATGTAAACGCATCGTCCGAAGAGAAGGTATTCCGGATCGAGCTGCAACTGCGGGCGAAGAAGGATGCAGACAAGCCAGCGGTAGGCAGCTATGGGACGACTGCCAAGGCGACTTGGCATGTCGACGAGGCAGCCACGCAGCCTATGCGAGAGACGCCGGTTCGGACAACCTCGATCGCGGTAATCGAGCCGAGCGTGACGATCGCCGCAGACCCTGTCGTGAATCGGGTGTTCTCCGACGCCAACCCGGAGATCGAAGTCGGCTTCACCGTCACGAACAGCGGGGTAGGCGATGCGTACGAGACGAGAGTCGAGCTGCCGATTCCGGAAGGACTGCGGATTATTGACGGCAGCATCAACGAGGGAGGCACATACGCCGCCGCAACTCGCATTGTCGCTTGGACCGGATTGACCGTAGGCGCGAGCAACGGCACGAAGACGTTGAAGCTTACGGTTGCGCCGCAGACGGCGGACGGCTTCGGCGCTGGGACGACGGCGATCGAGCTGGAGGCCGAGCTGGCGCGATTCCAGACGACGCCTAATGACGCGGGTCTGGATCCGCATATTTTCGAACCGGAGCTGAAGGCGAAGACGGAACTATCCGTCGCTCCGGCAACGCTGACGAACGTGCTGACTACGTCGACGAACGGCGGCAGCACGACTGACGTGCGGACGGGCGACAAGGTGACGTACACGCTGCAATTCGATCTGCCGGGCAGCAGCCCTGCGTACGATGTCGTTCTGAAGAACAGCGGCTTGACGCAGCTCAAGATCGAGTCCGTGTCCCTGAACGGCGGCACGCCGATCGCGGCGGACGAAGACGGCAACTATCCGCTGGGCGATATCGCGGCAGATGCGGAGATCGTCGTCGTCACGCAGACGAGGACGGATACCAACCTGCCGCAGAATTCGGCCTATCTGGCAGGCTTCCTGCCAACGGTCGAATACCGTGCGGCGGACGGCGGCACGACCGCGCTGACTGCAACCGACGATCAAGAGTCGATAGATGTCCTGCAACCGCTCCTCACGGTGCAGTTGAACGCGGATAAGACGCTGGTGAAGGAGCCAGGCGAGACGGTGACCGTCAGCATGTCGGTCTATAATCGACTAGGTACGTCGACCGCATACAACGGTAACATTATCATCCCGCTGCCGCCGGGCGTTACGCTCTCGGGTTCGCCGACGAGCAGCGATAGCAACGACACCATTACGACGAGTGCGACGGATATTCGTTGGACGCTAGCTCCGCTGGATGCTAATCCTGCTAGCGAGCGAACGCTGACCTTCATCGTGACAGCCGATCCGGATACGGAAGTGGCGACCTACCTGCCGTTTACGGCAGAGCTAGTCTCCTACAGCTCGCTGCCGGAAGGCGAGGGCAAAACCTACGGACCGGTAACGGCTAACCAAGTAGGCGTCGAAGTGGGCGGCGATCATGCGCTGCAGGCAAACGGGAGCGGATCGTTGACGGCAGGCAAGAGCAAGCAGTTCAACCACATTTTGACCAATACGGGTGCAGGGTTGGACCGCTTCACGATCAAGGCGAATGGACCATTCCCGCTTGATCTGTACATTGGAGGGATCAAGGCTGCAACAGGCAGCCTGGCCGACGGCATATGGACCTGGAGCGAGATAGCGGATGCTTATGAGGATAACGGCGAAGTGTCGCTGGCCTTGGAAGGCGGCGCAGCTTACTCGATCACGCTGCACATCCATGTGCCGGTGACAACGCCGTATGGCGATACGGCTTATGTGACAGAACTCACGGCGGCTGCAACGGTTACCGGCAGCGTGTACTCGAACCAAGATACGCTCATCGTAACGGGCATCCCGCTGGAAGGCTGGACGGGAGCTGGGGTTGATCCGATCCCGTGGACGATGCCTGTATACGGACATACCGATGGCGTCGTGCTGCAGGCTGTGTCGGCAGTACACGTCTCGACAGTCAAGGCATTCCATAAGCCGGATGCATCCGGCCCGATGGTAGAGACCGTCCTAACGCTTGCGAATCCGACTACTTATATCAATGATGGCTTCAAGCGCTGGAGCGCCGTCTACTTGCTGCCGGACCACGTGGAAGCAGGCGAGAAGCCGGTCACTTTTATCGCTTACACAGCGAATGACACGCAGCTCGAGACGGATGCGCCTGCCAGTATGACGGGCATCAACAATTCCTATAAGCTGCAGGCTTCCCTTCATATCGAAGGCACCATCTTAGATGCGTTGACCGGCGATCCGATTCCGAATGCGGAAGTGACGCTGTACGATCCGTTCAATGATAAGGTCGTCAATACGACGACTGCGGACGATAACGGCTACTATCGCTTCGAGGACGTCGACGTCGACGATTACGAAGTGAAAGCAGAGGCCGTCGGTTACTCCGATCATGCGGTAGGCATCTATGCCATCGCGCCGAACGGCTTGATCGACACCATTACGGTAGACGTTGAGCTGTCGCCGTACCGCATTACGTTGGAGGCGATCCCGGCGACGATACTCGGCGACGGCGTATCGACGACGCGGCTGGTCTCGCGAATCACCGACTTCGACGGCAATCCGCTTGAAGGCGTAACGGTCGTGTTCGCTTCGCCGCAGAATCGCGGAACGTTCCCGGACGGCACGACAGCCGTGACGAACGCCGACGGACAAGCAGAAGTGCGTTTCCGGTCGGAAGCTATTACGGGCATCGACTCGGTCCGCTTCCCGGTTACGGCTGAGGTCAATGATCCGGTACGCAATCTGGCGGCGAAGGACGAGATCGTCATTACCTTCGATCCAGGTGCCGTAACTGGCATCGTGACGGAGATCGTGAACGGCGTATCGGTGCCGGTGGTCGGCGCAACGGTCGTCGTGAAGAAAGATTTTGACGGGGACGGGGAGCTCGACTTCTACGTACGAACCGTCACGGATGCGAATGGGCGATACCAAGTCGCGATCCCGCGCGGCAATACGGTATACGACGTCACGATTACGAAAGACGTCATGATCGGCGGCGTTCGTCAGCAGGCAACCTTCCCGCAGACGGCGCAAGCCGGCGTCATCTCGGCGCAAGGCTATGAATTGTTCCCGGCAACGCAGGCTATGGGCGGCATCCTGCTGGCAGGCGACGAGCAGCGCAGCACCGCGAAGCTGTCCCCTGAAGTGTACGGCAGCATGATCGGCTACCTGCTCGATTCGAATGGCAACGTCGTTCTTAATGGCGGAGGAGACCGACTCGAATTCACGTTCGACGGCACAGACGGGACCTTCGCGATCCCGAATGCGCCGAACGGTACGTACAGCCTCGTCATCGCATATGATTTTGGCACGGAAGGCGAGATTATCGTGAACCGCAAGTCGGACGGCACATATCCGCGACTAGTGGTGACGCAGAACGGCGAGATGAATCTCTCGTCCGAGCTGATCGACCCGTACGGAATCGTGACGGATTCGGTGACCGGCTTGCCGATTCCGGGCGCGCATGTCGAATTGCTCTATGCGGATACGCCGCGCAACGTGACGAGCGGCAGAACGCCGCATACATTGGTCGTCCTGCCGATCCTGCCGGGCTTCGCGCCGAACAACAATGCCAGCCCGCAGGATACGGATGCCACAGGCTTCTATGCTTACATGGTTTACGCATACACGGATTACTACTTACGGGTAACGAAGCCAGGCTACCACACGTACATCAGCCCGACGATTCCGGTCGAGACGGCGATTGTCGAGCATAACCTGGAGATGGATCCGGTCCTTCCTCCTTCATTTGTTCCGATGCTGCCGCCGATCGCGGCGGATGAAGCAGTAGCACAGGAACGCGATCTGGCAGTCGAGCTGTATACGGACCGCCCGATCTATCCGGAAGGCGGAACGATCGCCTACAAGCTGCTGTATAAGAATAGAAGTGCAGCAGTGAAAGAGGCATTCGTCGCATTCCGCATCCCGGCTGGCCTAACCGTTAAGGATGCCGGCACTGGTGCAGTGACGGATGGCGTCATTCGTTTCGAGCTGGGCGATCTGGAGGCAGGTGCTGCAGGCGAGCGCGCATTCACGCTTACCGCTCCTGCCGATCTGACGCAGGCCGAAGTGCTGATCGACAATGCGGCTGTGATCGGAAGCGCCGACGAACTGGTCAATCCCGAGGATGATCGCTCCACGGTTCGGATCATGATCTTCTCGGACCGCTTCGGCGAGCAGAAGCATGTCCGTTATACGAAGGGCTACCCGGACGGCAACTGGCTGCCGAATCGCTCCATCACGAGAGCGGAGATCGCTGCGATCTTCGCCCGCATCATGGAGCTGGAGGACACGGTTCAAGGGGTAGCGTTCTATAAGGATGTACCGAATGATCTATGGGCTGCCGAGTACATTGAGGCGGTAACCCGCAAAGGCTTGTTCGGCGGGTATGCAGACGGGTCGTTCAAGCCGAATCAGGCGATCTCAAGAGCGGAGCTCAGCACGGTGATCTACCGTTACCTGAATCTGCAGCAGGGTCCCGTAATTGCGAGCCATTTCAGCGATACAGAAGGCAATTGGGCCGAGGGCGCCATTGAGGCCGTCTACCGGCATCACATCATTACCGGCTACCAGGACGGTACGTTCAAGCCGAATGAGCTGCTCATTCGTACCGAAGCTGTGGCCATGATCAACCGATTGCTGCACCGCGGCCCGCTGAACGGCGCCGAGCAGTCGTTCCCGGATATGCCGAAGACCCATTGGGCATTCGGGCATGTCGAAGAAAGTGCGGTCACGCATCACTATGTTCGCAATGCAGACGGTTCGGAGCAAGTCACGAAAGTGATTCCGGAGCCGCTCTGGTAGAGTGTATTACAAGTAATTAGAAGGAATAGTGGCGGCATCTCTCACGTAGAGGTGCCGCTATTCTATTGTGGTCGATCGAGGAGCAACGGATTGAGCTAAACGCTATACAACACCATAGAATCGATCATCGTCATGCGGGAATGGATCATTGATAATAAGAACGGAGATCCCTTATATTGGAATTTGGCATAAGGCTGCCTGTAACGGAATTCCATAAAGGAGGTGCCGTCGATGTTAAGCCATTACCCTGCCATGCCTATCCGGGCTGCGATCGCAGTCTTAACCGTGCTCCTCTTCCTGACAGCCTGCAGTGAAGGCAAGCCGCAAGAGCCGGTTACGCTGAAGGTCGCCACATACTCGCCCAAGAACTTTGAGCGGGACTACGGGCTTGCATTCCGGGAAGCGAATCCGCATATTCGGCTTACCTATACAGAACTGAAGGATGGGCTGGACATGGCGCCCGCGATCCTCGGCTGGATGAATGAAGAGCAGCCAGATCTAATCGTAGGCGGACAATACCTCTACGATAAGCTGGTCGAATCGGAGGCTGTGCTTCCACTCGATGCGCTTGCGCAACAGCATGACTTCGATCTCACAGGCTATCCGGCATCGGTCATGGACAGCCTGAAGAGAGACGGCACGCTATATGGCATTGCATCTGACATTCACAGCCTAGCGCTCTTCTATAATAAGGCGATACTCGACCGTTATCGTCTCGACTATCCTGCAGACGGCATGTCGTGGACTAGTCTGATCGAAATGGCCGGCGCGATTCCCGAGGCGGACGAGGACGGGAAAAGTCAGTATGGTCTCGCATCCGTAGGGAAGACTGCCGCCGAACAACGCTTATTCCAGTTAATCGAGCAAGCCGGCAGGACCGAAGGCCTGCGGCCGCTGGATGTGAACGCTCAAGCGGGGACGCTCCAAACGCAGTCTTGGTCTGACATCTGGCACGCTGTCATTGAAGGCTATCAGTCCGGCGCAATCGATCTCGTGCCGCTGATAGAGGATGAGATTTTGCCGTTCGAAGGCATCATCAGTACGGAGCGATATCGGCCCTTCCTGAACGGAGAAGCAGCCATGATCCTTGCGCACTCGGATCTGCTGCCGCTGCTGCGTATGGAAGACGCGATGAAGGATTGGGGCGCGGCAGCGCCTCCGGGCACGTACCAAGCGTACCTGCAGCCAGCGAACCTGTTCACGATCGCGAAGCAGTCGCCGGTTCAAGAAGAAGCATGGGAGCTGCTTGCATTCGTGAACAGTGACGCGATGGCCAAGCAGAAGGCGGCACTTAAGAATCAGTATACAGGCATGATTCCCGCTAAAGTCGCCATCCCTGAGAGCAGTTGGAAGCAGGATTTGGCCCCGTTCTACGAGCAGGAGGTTATTCCGAAGGGCATCCACATGTATGCGGATATCCCGAGCGAATGGTATACCTATTACGCCGAACAGGCGGTCAAGGCCATCGCGGACGTATTGGAGGAGCGGCAGACGATCGACGATGCCCTGGCAACCCTTAACGTCGAGCTAACCGCAGAATTGAGCAGACGGTGAAGACGATGTGCGATAGGAGAGAGTGTATGAGATGAACAATCGACTCAAGCCTATAACCGGCTGCGGAATAGTCTTGCTCACGATGCTGCTTCTGCTCACGGGCTGCTTCCAAGACCGCAGTCAGGAAGCGGAGACCAACTTGAAGATATTATCGCTGTACGACCGCGTCACGATAGATAATCTCGGTCTCAGGGCGTTCGCCCAGGCGCATGCAGACCTGGCGATTGCCTTCGTGGATGCCGGCGAAGAGGCAGCTTCCTTATTCGACAAGTATGGCGGACTGCAAGTGCTCATCGAAGTGGAGAAGCCTGATGTGGTCATCGCGGATTCCTTGTCATTCGGGATGCTGGCGAGGCAAGATCTATTGTCCGATCTCAATCCGTTCATCGAGCAGGACGATTACCCGATCGAGGAGATGCACCCCGGCGCAGCGGAATGGGTGCGGCAGAGCGGTAATGGACAGATCACCGGACTGGCGCCGTATTTTCAGAGTCAGGCGATCCTCTATAACAGCGCGCTGTTCCGAGAGTTCGGCGTACCGGTCCCTACAGACCGGATGAGTTGGGAGGAAGTCTTGCAGACAGCTGCAAGGTTCGTGCCCTCGGATAACCCGGATGAGACGGTATACGGCTATTATGACGGCTTGAGCGGCGATCCGCTTGCGCTTGCGGACCAGATTGCCGCTGCGGCAAAACTTGATTATATGAACTGGGAACGGCGGGAAGTGACAACCGATTCGGAGGGCTGGGCGGCGGCGTACCGGACGGCGATTGAGGCGCAGCGTTCCGGGAGCATCTATAGCCGGGGAGCTGGAGGGGCTGCGCCGGCGGAAGGTCTGTTCGAAGCCGGCCGGGCTGCGATGATGATGGGCAGCTATGCCGACGTACTCGCTCTGCAAGCGGAGCAGCCGGCGATTGAATGGGGGATGGTCACGCAGCCTGTAGACGAGCGCGACAGGTCGGCAGGCAATCTTGTGCCGGAGTACCTGTATGCCGTCTATTCGGATGCCGAACATCCGGAGGCGGCATGGGAGCTGGTCAGCGAGCTCAGCAGCCGGGAGACAGCCGTCAAGTACGAGGCCGCGGCAGCGATGCTTCCTTCCTGGCTGCCGGACGATTCTTCCGAGCTGGACGTCTTTTACCAGCTGACAGCCAACCCGCGGCCTGTCACGCGATTCTGGGAATTCCCGGCGGATTGGCCGGTGAAGCTCCAGCAGATTCGCAGCGGCTACTATCGGCAGGCGCTAGAAGGGCAATTGAGCATCGATGAGGCGCTGCAGCACACGCAGACAGAGCTTGAACAGCTCATGCAAGCTGCGCAATAATTGCGCGGTCCGATCTGGATAGCAATCCCATAGACGAGTGAGGCTTTGACAGAGTACGATGAGACTAGTAATGTCTATCATCGTACCCAGCTTAGGAGGCAATCGTCTTGGCACGCACCTACTTCAAGCGGCTTACGGGCAACAGCAGAGGCTGTCTCGCCTTCGAGCCGCTTTTCCTCATTCCGTACAGCATGTTCACGACCTACGCGACGCTGTACATGTTCGAGCTCGGCGTCTCCGAGACGGCCATCGGATGGATCGCCACGCTCGGGCTCATCGTGCAGGTGTTCTCCTCCTTCATCAGCGGCTACCTGACGGACCGGATGGGCCGCAAGGCCGCGCTGCTCACGTTCGATCTGCTGAGTTGGTCGGTGGGCACGCTCTTATGGGCGGTCTCGCAAAATGTCTGGTTCTTCGTGGCTGCCGCGATCGTGAACGGGTTCCAGCGGGTGCCGCATACGGCATTCTATTGCCTGCTCGTCGAGGACACCGATCCGAAGGAACGGACCTATGTGTTCACGATTCTGCAGTTCATCGGCGTCGTGGGCGGGCTGTTCGCGCCGCTCGGCGGGCTGCTCGTGCACGAGTACGGTCTGGTGACCGGCGTGCGGATCATGTACGTAATCGCGTTCGTCTTCATGACTGCGCAGTTCTTCGGCCGCCATTACACGACGCGCGAGACGGAGATGGGCCTGCGCAAAATCCGCGAAACCCGCGACCTCGGCGTCCGCGCCAGCTTGCTCGACTACGTGGGAGCCGCGCGCGAATTAATGAAGAATCGCAGCTTACTGCTCATCTTCGGCGTCTACATCCTGTTCAACTTCCAGATGTCGCTGAAAGGAACCTACCTCTCGCTCTATCTGGCCGATTACCTGAAGCTCGACAACAGCATTATCTCCTACTTCCCGGCGGTATCGTCGGTCATCATGCTGCTGACGCTCTGGCTCCTCATGCCGCGCATTCCGGAGCGCTACGCCGACCAGGCGATGCTGTGGAGCTTCGTGCTGTCCGCGATTTCCACTGCGCTGCTCATTGCCGCGCCCGCGAACGGGCTGTTCTTGATCGGCCTCAGCACGGTGCTGGGCGCGATCGGCACGATGGTGAGCGCGCCTTATCTTGAAGCGGCGGTCGCGAACGCGATCGATGACGAGCACCGGGCGAAAATGTTCTCGATTCTGTCGGTACTTGTGCTGCTCGTGATTTCGCCATCCGGCATTATCGGCGGCTGGTCGTACAAGCTCGATCCGCGCCTGCCGTTCTGGCTGATCGTGGCGGCTTTTGCCGCAGGGTGCGTGCTGCTCATGCTGAGCAAGCGGAACGCGTTAAAGAATGTGTAAATCCATCCCATTCCGCCAATCTTTAACATTTTTTTACTGGTTTACTGTTCTGTATCCGCCTATACTATAAAATGATACATTTTGTATCAAAATAGTCGAGGAGGATTCGTCGATGCGCATGTTGTCTCAAGAATCAAAAGAATCAAAGAAAGGCAAAAAGGGAATGTTCGCGCTGCTCGCAGCCGTCCTGGTCGCAGGATCGCTGCAAGCCTCCGCCTTCGCGGCGGACAAGCCAAGCCGAATAGCGGAGGAGAAGAGCGGTGCCCCGGCAATCATGGCCAAGAGCATGAGTCTGCTGGCAAGCGACGGTGTAGTGGTACAAGGCGCTCTGACGCCGGAAGAACTGATCGGGAACCTGCTTGGGAGCGGCGTAACCGTCAGCAATATCAGTTATAGAGGCAATGATGTCTCGGCGGGTACGTTCACGGGCGGCGATGGCATCGTCGGCTTCGAATCGGGCATCGTACTGAGCACGGGGTCGATCCATAATGTGCCGGGTCCGAATTATTCGGACGGCATCGGCACGGGCAATAATCAGCCCGGGGATGCCGATCTCGACAGCTTGCTTCAAGGATACACCACGCAGGACGCAACGGTGCTCGAATTCGATTTTGTCCCGGATACGGACGTGCTCTCCTTCCAGTATGTATTCGCCTCCGATGAGTACAACGAATTCGTCGAACAAGGCTTCAATGACGTCTTCGGCTTCTTCCTGAACGGGGTGAACGTTGCGACGCTGCCGGACGGCACGCCGGTCACGATCGACAATATCAACCTGAACAGCAACTCCGATCTCTACATTAACAATGATGCAAGCGACGTGGAACCGACTGTCAACATCGAGATGGACGGGCTGACGAAGGTGCTGTCCGTAGAAGCGGCCGTGAATCCGGGCGTGACGAATCATATGAAGCTGGCGATTGCGGACGTGGGCGATTACATCTATGACTCGAATATTTTCCTGCGGGCGAACAGCTTCGCGGCTGAGCCGGTAGGCGATGTCGAATTCAGTTCCGTCAGCTATGAAGTTGACGAAGCCGGTGTTGCGGCCGTCATCACCGTGAATCGCGTGAACGGGACGAACGGCGACATTACGGTAGACTACAGCACTTCCAACGGCACTGCGACGGAAGGCAGCGACTATACGGCCGCAAGCGGCACGCTGACGCTGCTGTCCGGCGAGACGAGCAAGACGTTCACGGTGCCGGTGACGGACGACAGCGAGATCGAGGGTGACGAGACAGTGTCGCTGGCGCTGGCGAATCCGACGGGCGGGGCAGGCTTAGGCGCAAACGTCCAAGCAACCTTGACGATCAAGGATAACGACAAGCAGCAGCAGGAGGGACCGGGCGTCCTGGAGTTCGAACTGAACGAGATCACGGTCGATGAGGCGATCGGACAAGCACTCGTGAAGGTCATTCGCACGGGTGGCGCCAACGGCGATATATCGGCGACCTTTTGCTTCTGCAACGCGAATGCGACCAAGAATGTCGATTACACAGGCGTGAACGGCAAGGTGACGTTCGCAGACGGCCAGACGGAAACGTTCATCGCGATTCCGATCATCGACGACAACCTGCAGGAGCTTAAGGAGATGTTCAAGGTGTACTTGAAGGATGCGACGGGCGGTGCCGTGCTCGGCAAGAAGTACATCGCGTGGATCACGATTCAAGACAACGATTAGGCCCAGCATAGGGCAAGCGAGATAGGGTGTCCCAAAAGTCATCGTAGATGGCTGAGGGACACCCTTCTTTTGAATAAAGCTTGCTAATTTCAGGTGATATCGCTCATTCTAACCCAATAACGTATAGAATGCGCTAAATAGCGCACGCCTGTTCGTTAATTAGCGCACTCAAGCCATATTTGCGGTTTGAGAGGAGCTAAGCCCCTTGGATTAGCGCAAGTATATACGTTAACAACGCATATGCTTCGCTATTGCGCACGTCTCATCATGAATCGACAGTCCCCTGGTTCCGTTAGCGCATACGGGGCATACTAGCGGAGGACAACGTATATGACATTGCATAGATCGGAGCGTAAGCCGCATCATGAACCTCATTCCCCCGCCGACCCCACTGCCGGAGCATCCCGCGCCTCCTAGTGTCCTGGACTGCCAGCGCTGCGAGCTTGCAAGGCAGCGTACCCGCGTCATCTGGGGAGAGGGCCACCCGGGCGCGCCTCTGTATGTGCTGCTCGACAATCCCGGCGCCCGAGAGGACCGGGAAGGCCGTGCATTCGTCTGCGGCACGCGCGAGACGCTGCAGGAAGGACTACACGCGGCCGGCATTCCGCTCACGGACGTCTATGTCACCTATCTGCTGAAATGCCGGCCGATCCGCGCATACGACAAGCCTGCCGCCCGCGAGGCGTGCAGCCCCAACCTGCAGGCCCAATTCGACGAAGGCCGCCCGCGGCTGCTGCTAGGTCTCGGCAATGTCGTGGCGCAGGCCGTCTGCCGCAGCGACGAGGCCGAGGTGAAGCAACTGCGAGGCACGGTACACGACATCGACGGCATTCGAACCGTCTTCTCCTATCACCCGCTCGCCGTGCGAAGAAGGCCGAATCTAAGGCGGCTGTTCGACGAAGATTTGGCATTGGCGGCGAGAACATTTATAAACATAAAATACGATTGACAGCGGTTCATCCCGCGTGTTACCGTACTTAGTATCGTAATCAACCAACATTGGGAATGAAAGGAGGTACGCGAGTATGTTGAATGTGTTCATGGACCATGGTCGGAATGATCGTTCCTGGAACGGCAATGTTCATTTTCATAAGACTCGCGGCCTCCTTGTCTCGTTAACGGCTGTCAGCTTGATCTGACGCCGGGCGGGAGAATGCACGATTCCCATCGTGTCATTACCAAGGCGCATGTCGCGAGCTTCACACGCGGCATGCGCTTTTTATAACAGGCGTATAGGGCATGTCGCAGGCAGCGATGTGCCTTTTTGCGTCTTTATCAGAACGGTTGTTGCAAGCAAGAGAGGGAGTGGGAGAGACAATGCTAGCGGTACTGGGTAAGCTTGGCTGGTTTTTCAGATTGGAGAAGAAACGCTACATCGTCGCGATCACGCTGCTCACGATCTGCGGGATCATCGAGATTCTGCCGCCGATGATCGTCGGGCGCACGATCGATTCGATTCAGCTCGGCACGGTGACATGGGACAGCATCACGCTGACGCTGCTGCAGCTGGTCGGGATCACGTTAGCCGTCTACGCGCTGTGTTACGTGTGGATGTATAAGCTGTTCGGCGGCGCGTTCGTCGTGGAGAAAATGATGCGTTCGCAGCTGATGCGGCACTTCCTGAAGATGACGCCGACGTTCTACGAGCGCAACCGGACGGGCGACCTGATGGCGCGCGCGACGAACGATCTGGGGGCCTTGTCGGTCACGGCGGGGTTCGGCATTCTGACGTTCATCGATTCCACGCTCTGGATGACAACGCTCATCGTGACGATGACTGTGTTCGTGTCGTGGAAGCTGACGCTGATGGCGGTCATTCCGCTGCCGATCATGGCGCTGCTCGTCGGGACGTACGGCAAGTGGATCCATAAGCGGTTCTCGGATGCGCAAGACGCGTTCGGCGATATGAACGACGGCGTGCTCGAGACGATCTCCGGCATCCGCGTCACGCGGGCCTATGTGCAGGAGCGGGCATCGGAGAAGCGGTTCGCGGACGTGACGGATGACGTGCTGGCCAAAAATATCGCGGTCGTGCGCATCGATGCGCTGTTCGAGCCGACGGTGAAAATATTCGTGGGCGCGAGCTACTTGATCGGTCTCGGCTACGGCGCGTACCTCGTCTATCATAACGAGCTGACGATCGGCGGCCTGGTGGCGTTCAACGTCTACCTCGGCATGCTGATCTGGCCGATGTTCGCGATCGGCGAGATGATCAACATCATGCAGCGCGGCAACGCGTCGATCGATCGCGTCAACGAGACGCTCGGCAACAAGCCGGACGTGCCGGAGCCGAAGGATGCGGTGCGCCTCGAGCAGCCGGGGGCGATCGCATTCCGGAACGTCACGTTCCGCTATCCGACGTCGACGGTCAATAACCTCGAGAACGTCACGTTCACGCTGGAGCGCGGCGCGACGCTCGGCATCGTCGGGCGCACGGGCAGCGGCAAGACGACGCTGATCCGGCAGCTGCTGCGCGAATATCCGCCAGGCGAAGGCGAGATCGCGATCGCGGACGTGCCGATCCAGCGGGTCGACATGGACCAATTGAAGTCTTGGTACGGCTATGTGCCGCAGGAGCAATTCCTGTTCTCGCGCACGGTGAAGAATAACATCTTATTCGTCCGCGACGAAGCCGGCGAAGCGGAGCTTGATCAGGCGATCGGCGCATCGGCGTTCAAGAAGGACCTCAAGTTCCTGCCGGACGGCCTCGAGACGCTGGTCGGCGAGAAGGGCGTGGCGCTGTCCGGCGGCCAGAAGCAGCGGGTATCGATCGCGCGGGCGCTCATCAGGGAGCCGGAGATCCTGATGCTCGACGATGCGATGTCGGCCGTCGACGCACGGACCGAGGCGGAGATAATCGCCAATATCCGCAGCGAGCGGGCGGGCAAGACGACGCTGATCGCGACGCATCGGCTGTCCGCCGTGCAGCATGCGGACTGGATTCTCGTCATGGACGAAGGACGGGTCATCGAGGAAGGCACACATGAGGACCTCATGCAGCGCGCAGACGGTTGGTATCGAACACAATATGAACGGCAGCAAATGGAGCAGGCCGAAGAATAGAGAGCGGGTGAACAACAGGCATGAGCATGGAAGAACAAGACTTATACGATCTGGATATCGACCGCGGCGCAGGGAGCAAGGGCGCAACGGTGAAGCGTCTGCTCCGCTATGCGTTGCAGGTGAAGGTGCCGCTCATACTGGCACTCCTCATGCTGACGGTTGCCGTCGGCACGGAGCTGGCGGGACCGCTCGTGGCGAAGCGGCTCATCGACGTGCATATCTCGGGCATCGAGCAGCCGTGGTATGCCACGCAGGCTGACGACCGGTACACGGTCGACTATCAGGGCGGCGCCTACAAGCGCGCCGACCATTTCGCGGAGGGCGAGGCGCGCGGCGAAGAGGTACGCGTGCTGCAGTTCGGACGCGACTACTACTTCGTGCCGGGCGCGATCGCGTTCGACGGCGCGCGCGAGACGGCAGGTGAGGGCGTGATCGCGATCACGAAGGGCGCCGAGCGCGCCGAGTACGCGGCGGCGAAGCTCTCCAAGAGCGAGCTGTACGGCTTCTTCCGGCCGGAGTTGAGCGGCCTCTTGCAGCTATGCTGGTATTACTTCGGCCTCTTGGTGCTGTCGGCCGGGTTCTCGTACGGGCAGCGCTACTTCCTGCAGGCGTCGGCGAACAAGATCATCCGCAATATGCGCAATGACGTGTTCGGCCAGATCAACCGCCTGCCGGTGCGCTACTTCGACAATCTGCCAGCCGGCAAAATCGTCTCCCGCATCACGAACGACACCGAGGCGATCCGCGAGCTGTACGTGAACGTGCTGGCGAACTTTTTCACAGGGACGATCTACATGGCGGGCATCTTCGCGGCGCTGTTCCTGCTGGACGTGAAGCTGGCGACGATCTGTCTGTTCATCATCCCGGCGCTGGCGCTGTGGATCTACGTGTACGGGCGGTACGCCAAGCGGTATAACCGCGTCATCCGCTCGACGCTGAGCGAGATCAACGGGCGGATCAACGAGACGATCCAAGGGATGCCGGTCATCCGCGCCTTTCGCCGGGAGAAGAAGATGGAAGCGGAATTCGAGTCGTACAACGAGGAGAATTTCCGTTACAAGAACAAGCTGCTGAGCTTGAACTCGCTGACCGGCCACAACCTGGTCAACGTCATCCGGAACGCGGCTTACGTGGCGCTCATCTGGTACTTCGGCGCAGGCGCGCTCTCGGGTCCGGAGGCAGCCGTGTCGCTGGGCGTGCTGTACGCGTTCGTCGACTACCTGAACCGGCTGTTCAATCCGATCGTGAACATCGTCAACCAGCTGCCGAACCTCGAGACGGCGCTTGTGTCGGCGGAGCGGGTGTTCGTGCTGCTGGATGAGACGGGCGAGGACGTTGCGGACGAGAAAATGCCGCGTTACAAAGGCAACGTCGCGTTCGAGGACGTGTGGTTCGCGTACAAGGAAGGCGAGAACGTGCTGAAGGGCGTGACGTTCGAGGCGAAGCAGGGGCAGACGGTGGCGCTTATCGGGCATACCGGCTCGGGCAAAAGCTCGATCATCAACCTGCTGTTCCGCTTCTATGACGTCGACACCGGGCGCGTCACGATCGACGGCGTCGACGTGCGCGACATGCCGCGCCAGACGATGCGCGAGCATATGGGCATCGTGCTGCAGGATCCGTTCCTGTTCACGGGCACGATCGCCTCGAACGTATCGATGGACGATCCGTCGATCACGCGGGAGCAAGTCGAGAAGGCGCTGGCGGACGTCGGCGCGGACCGCGCGCTGCGGCATCTGCCGAAGGGTATCGACGAGCCGGTCGTGGAGAAGGGCAGCACGCTGTCGGCCGGGCAGCGGCAGCTGATCTCTTTTGCGCGTGCGCTGGCTTACGATCCTGCGATTCTGATCCTCGACGAAGCGACGTCGAACATCGACACGGAGACCGAGGCGATGATCCAGGACGCGCTCGAGGTCGTCAAGAAGGGACGCACGACGTTCGTCATCGCGCACCGGCTGTCGACGATCAAGAACGCCGACCAGATCCTCGTGCTCGACCGCGGCGTCATCATGGAGCGCGGCAACCACGAGGAACTGATGGAGAAGCGCGGCCGGTACTATCAGATGTACCAGCTGCAGCAGGGCGAGCAGGGTACGGCTGGCGGTGCGGCTGGTACGGGCGCGGTCGTAGGCGTGCTCCCGGTATAGTCTATATAGGAGCTTAATCGAGGAAGGATTCCGCTGCAGTTGCGATAGCGGAATCCTTTTTTCTGCTTATACAGGGCTCGCTCGCTTGCAAGCTGCGCAACAGGCACAGTGCTCCTCTCTCCGCAGCATCAGTCTCGACTGATGCATTGCAATCGCGGTTGAAGGAACGATGCGGCTGTAATTCGGATTTGCCAACTTAGAGAGGTCGACCTTGAGTGGCAGGTTGCTGTAGTGTGGATTCGTCGAATTAGAGAAGCGAATGCTATCGGGTGACCCGATAAAGCCTGCTCCTATTCGGCGAATCCGAACTACAGAGGGGGAGGGAATCAGTTAACTGCACGCAAGTTGGCAAATCCGAACTGCAGCAGTGTTTAACTCTTTGATCACCATTGTAGAAGTTCCGGATCTGCCGCTGCTGCGCTCGCTCGACACTCAGGTGCGTCCGCATGCGGCGTGCCTGCTTTATTTTCGCGTCAGCGGGCGGGTGAGAGCAAAAGTGTGAAATTGGGCAATAATGTGGGAGGGCAGTTCGATTATGCACGATG
>JAEWJS010000168.1 GCA_023386495.1 Bacillota bacterium
CGGCGGCACCGCGCCCGCCGCCTCCGCGGCGATCCGATGCCGCCGAACCCGCGCGCCTGTCGTCGCGCGGGCTGCGTCCGCCGCGGACCGGCTTCGGCTCGCCCAATTCGCCGCTGGCATCCGGCGCGGTGAATTCGGACATCGAACGACGCTCCAGCCGTGCGTCAATTGTCCGCTCGATCATCTCGAGCTTCGGACGATCGCGCGGCGCGACGAACGTGATGGCAACGCCCTTGTTACCGGCACGGCCCGTCCGGCCGATGCGGTGGATGTAGCTCTCGCCGTCGAACGGCATGTCGTAGTTGAACACGTGCGTGACGCCTTCGACGTCGATGCCGCGTGCCGCGACGTCAGTCGCGATGAGCACCTGCAGCTTCGCGTCGCGGAACCGCTTCATGACCTGCTCGCGCTTCGCCTGCGTCAGGTCGCCGTGCAGCTCATCCGATGCGATCCCGTGCTCGAGCAGCGCTTCGTTCAGCTTCTTCGCCCGGATCTTCGTCCGGCAGAAGACGACCGCCAGATAAGGGCGGAACCGCTCGATCATCGCGATCAGCGTCTGCTGCTTGGCACGGTCCGACGTGTCGACGGCGAGCTGGCGGATGCTGTCGAGCGTAATGTGTTCAGTACGAATCCGAATATCCTCCGGACTCTTCATGTAGCGGCGAGCCAGCTGACGCACGCCTTCGGGCATCGTAGCGGAGAAGAGCATCGTCTGACGCGTTTCCGGCGTTTGCGCGATCAGTTCCTCGACTTCGCTCAGGAAGCCCATGGCCAGCATCTGGTCGGCTTCATCGAGCACGAGATGGGAGAGACCGCTGAGCGTAATCGTGCCGCGGCGCAGATGGTCGAGCAGGCGACCAGGCGTGCCGATCACGATCTGGCGGGTACCGCCGAGCTTGCGGATCTGCGCTTCAACGTCCTGACCGCCGTATGCCGCGAGCACTTGAACGCCGACGACAGAGGCCAGCTTATTGAATTCTTGCGTAATCTGAAGGGCCAGTTCCCGCGTCGGCGTCACGACGAGCGCTTGCACGTAGTCGCGGTTGCTCTTGATCGTCTCGAGAATCGGCAGGGCAAAAGCAAGCGTCTTGCCCGTGCCTGTCTGCGCCTGCACAATGGCGTCGTCGCCGCCGAGCAGCTTGGGAATGGCTTGTTCTTGAACAGGTGTAGGGGTGACCAGGCCTTGCATGCGGAGCTGCTCCGTGAGCTCGGCGCGTACGCCTAGGCGGTCGAATGTCGTTGTCATGGAATGTCGTTCCTCTTTTCGATAGGTAAAGTTGCCTGATACCTTAGTATACCAGTTCGCAGAGGAAAAAACAGGATTACCGCCAACGCGTTTTTCATAACCGTGCGCTAGCCACGATTCGACCCAATCCTCTATACTAGAAGGACCACTGGTTATTCTAATAAAGGAGCATACGCATGGCATTCGGATTGAACCGACGGGAGCTTGAAGCATGGAAGACGCGCGTGGCTGCCGGCGAAATCGCCTATATGACGCATTATTGGCTCGAGCCGCGTTTTCCTGGCATTACGTCGGTGACGAAGGTCGGCTGCTCGGACCTGGACAAGCTGGCTGACTGGTGCAGGCGCCACGGGCTGAATCCGGCATACATCCACCATCGCGGCGATTATCCGCATTTCGACCTGATCGGCCCGAGGCAAAAGGCGATTCTCGCGCAAGAGGGCCTGTGGGAGCAGATCGAACGTTTTCGTCTCTGACGGCCTATAAGGCTTGCAGTTCATAATGAAGGAGTGATCGACCAATGGAGAAAATCTTGTTCATCGAGCTCGGCATGGGAACGGACCTGCACGGGCAGAACGTTACGAAAGCCGCCGTCCGCGCGGTGCAGAACGCGATCCACCACAATTCGATGCCGGGCCTGCGCGCGATGCTGCCGGGCGGCACGCTCGATGCGATGAAGGTGAATGTCCGCTTGGCCGTCCCTTGCGACAAGGATAAGCTGGACGTGGATCAGGTGAAGGCTGTTCTGCCTTACGGGCAGGTAACGGTGGAGCTTACGGATGGCGGCATGCTGACGACGAGCGGCATCGTGCTGCCGGACAAAGAGGATGTCAACGACCTGATTTACGTCGTAATCGCATCCGTCGAAGTCGGCATGTAAGCGGGCTTTACAGAATAAACACAACAACCTGTAGTTTATTGTTTACAAACCTTACCGCTTCCGCTACAATCGAAAGCGATACACTATGTATCGTTTAATTCGGTTGGTAGGAGTGGTCGCAAGTGAACAGACGCGTACTGAATGAAGTTTTCCTATTGCGTAGCTTGGCTTGTCTATCCATCGTGCTGCTGCACAGCATGACGCGCATCTACGAGAACGAAGAGGGGGTCATCAGTCTTCTGAAGCTGTTCCTCTCGTTCGGTACGCCGGCGTTCATCCTCATCTCGGAGCTCGTGCTCGCGCACGCTTATCCGCTGCAGTCGCCGCATGGTTTTCTCGCGAAGCGAGTCCGATACATCCTCATTCCGTTCGCGTGCTTCGCGATCGTCTATGCGCTGCAGTCCACCTTCACGGGCGGCGGCAGCGCCACGATGGCCGAGCTTGGCACGACGGTGCTCTCGAATCTGTTCCTCGGCACGTTCCCCGGTTACTTCGTGCTTATTATTTTCCAATTCTACGTGCTGCACCTGCTCTTCCAACGCATGATCTTCCCGAAGCTGCGCCCTGCCGTTGTGTTGGCCGGTACAGGCGTCATCCAACTGGCTTATCTGGCGGTGTTCAACTTCGTGCCTGCTCCGGAGACGGCTTGGGGGGCGCTGGCATGGGATCGGTACATCATGCTGTTCCCGGGCTGGCTGTTCTACTTCGCGTTCGCGTACTATTGCGGCCGGAATTATGAATCTTTCATCGCCCGGCTGCGCCGCTATCAAGCCCTCGTATTCAGCGGGACGGCCGCATCGATCCTGCTCTTGTTCGTCAGTCATGAAGCAGGCTGGATCGCGCAAGTGTCCTCGAAGCGCATCGATATGATTCCGTTCACGATCTGTCTCGTGCTGACGATCGTGTTGATGTCCTCCTATATGAAGCGAATCCCAAGATTGTTCATCACCATCAGCCGTTACTCGTTCGGCATCTATCTTGTGCATCCGCTGGTCTATGCCGTGCTGATGCTGGGGATCAGCCGCTCCGATCTCCTGATGAATTCTCCGCTCGGTACGGCGGTTCTGCTGGTCATCGGCCTGGCGCTTACGATGCTCGTGGTGCGAATCGGAATAATGCTGCCGTATGGCGAATATATTTTCGGACGTGTCGGTATTGGGCCTAAGCAAGCAACGGAACGCAAGCCGGCAGAGCCCTCCGGGCTGCGCGACGGGAACTCGCCGCTGCCGCCGCGCGGCACGCCGAAGACGGTTCGATAGATTTCGCTTGGCAAAAGCTGGCGTTTATGCTATTTTTGTAAATGTGGTGATACGAACTGTAACTTATCATTGCGGCAATACGAACATTAGTTCATGGAGGGTTAACTGTGCACATTCAACATCTTCGCGTGAAAGAGGAGGGCATGAATCGGTTCTTCGGCCCGCTCGAAGCGAGAATCATGACAATTCTATGGGCGAAACAGTCGGCTACGATCCGTGAGGTGCAGCTGTTGCTGGAGAAAGACCATCCCTTGTCGTTCAACTCCGTCATGACGGTGATGAACCGGCTGATCGAGAAGGGGCATCTTAGCAAGAGCTCGGTCGGCAAGGGCCGCGGGAAGACGACGATTTTCAAACCGGTGCAGACACAGGAGCAGTTCGTCCAAGCGCAGACGCGGGCGGTTGCGACCGGCCTGATCAATGAATTCGGCGACATGGTCGTCAACCATATGGTCGAAGCGATGGAGGATGCGGATCCCGGTCTGCTGGAGCGACTAGAACTTAAGCTTCACGAAATGAAGGAAAGGAGAAAATCGTAATGCCGCGCCTGAAGTCGGATTTGGCTTTTGCGGGGATCACGACAGTTGCGGTCCTCTTCTATGCGTTAATGGGCATTGTGTTCTTGCAGGACTTCTTCACGCTGCGCGTCGAGTCGGAGCTGCTGCTCTTGCTGATGGTCGTATTCCGGCACAATGACTGGCTGTATGAGCTTACGCTGCTGCTGTTGCAGTTGTTAGCCGCTTATACATTCGTGCGTACCGGTTATGAGGCGTTCAGGCATTGGCGGATGCACGCGGTGTGGGTGCGGAAACTGTTAGCCGCTCGCGTGCCGTACGATGCGGATGCGCTGGAGCTGCCGGAAGGTCTCGAAGGCCGGGATCTGATCGTCATTCGGTCGGAGAAGCTGCAAGCTTACGCGATCGGGCTGTTGCGTCCGAGGATCGTCATCTCGACGAAGCTGTTGAAGACGTTCGACAAGAAGGAGATCGAGGCGATCCTGCTGCATGAATATTATCACTGCCGACAGTTCGATCCGCTGAAGACGCTGGTGACGACCGTCATCTCGTCGAGCATCGGGTATGTGCCTGTGTTCAAGACGATGATTCGCTATTATAAAATCTGGGATGAGCTGCTCGCGGACCGGTATGCGGTGGAGCGGATGGATACGTCGTTCGCGCTGGGGAGCGTGCTCCTGAAATGGTCGAAAGTCGGCAAGACGCCGACGCCGGAGTACGGGGTGATGTTCGCGCCGGTCGCGATGAATTATCGGATCCTGCAGCTGGTCGAGCCCGAGAAGCGTCCGCGCATTCCGTTCTTCGTCGCCCGCGGTGTCATCATGTCGGCGGGGCTGTTCGGGATACTGGTCATTCTCTCGCTCGACATCTGCGGGTTGTAGACTGGCTGGCGTGGAATCAAGCAAGCGTTAAGGCTGCATGCGCTTCAGCTTGCGGTCGAGCAGGAAAGGGCCGCCCGGCATGAAGGAAGCGGCACCAGCCAATACGACGAGACCGAAGCGCCAGCGATCGGCGATCCAGACGTTGAGAATCGCGAGCAGGTAGAGCACGAACAATGCGCCATGCAGCGATCCCACGATCATGACCGCTTCGGGAACGTCGGCCCAATACTTCAGCGGCATGGCGATCAAGAGCAGGACGAGGAAGGACAAGCCTTCGATAATGCCGACCAGACGGACGCGTCCAAGTGCGGTTCTAAGCATGCGTGATGACACCTCCGTTGGATGGAATGCGAGAGCGATGATGTTGTGATTGTTGTCACAGCTCTATTATAATCGAGATAATCGCGCCGCGGACGGGTCCGGGCCAATTGTTCGGCGAATGTTCATATGTCGCGTCTCCGGAAGCATCGGGACAAGGTAACGCATGGTTATGTGCGTGCACCTTGTCCTTTTTTCGTGGGTGCGGAATATAGGAGGAGGAAAAAGGAGGAAAACATGGAAAGCAGGCGAATAGATAACAATCGACAAACTTTGCGGAAAATCGTGTGATGCGGATAGGGGCTGGTCGGGAGTGAAGCGGTGGGCAGGTATCATATTAGCGATTCTAGTTGTGTTAACGTTACCTGTACTATTCTTATTGTTGCTCTTCACGGCGAGCATGACGGAGGGTTTCATGTGGTCCGATCCGAGCTATGTATCCTATAAGGCCGGTGTCTGGATCCGTGCGATATGCATTAGTGTGCTTACCGTGCCATACGTCCTCGTGTTCGTGCTCGGCGCTACGGATGAGCATCGCAGGAAGAAGCATATTATAGCGATTGTTGGCGGAGCAGCAGTCGTATTGGTATCCTGCTCGCTTGCTGCCTATTGGTCGCATTCTTTTTACGCAAGTAACGTGAAATATACTTGGCAAAAAGAGACATTGGCGCTTCAAGAGGCATTCTATGAACTTGGCGGTGATCTGACGTTATTAGCGGAAGAGACGAATCTTGCATTCGGAGGCGGGTATCCCAATAGATGGACAGAGCTTTCGGGTAATGATGATGATGGATCGAGAAGATCTACCGTATAAGCGCATAGTTTTCCAGAAGCAAGCAGGAGGTATCTTAGAGAGTGACTATGAACGGATCAAGGCCGTATTGCCGGATGTCGCTTACGATTATGCGATTGCGATTCAATTGCCTAGAGAATCGGATGCTGCGGTTATTAGGCTATATGCGGATGAAGGGCAATATCGGAATTGCTATGATTTCATCCATGATGATTATCGATTATGTCGAGCGAACCTAGAAGAACCAGTGGATCTCGGTTATGAAAAGCTGCGACATCGGTTTAATTGGTTGGAGCCTTATTACGATCCTAATCAACCGGAAGCCGGGTTCGTCGTTCTACCTCAGCATACGATTTCGGGTGCACCGTACTATCATTTTTATCTTCAAGAATGGGATCGGTATAATTTCGAATCCGATGTTAATCAAATCCATGAAGTATTGCGATGGCCAGAAGATCGATACGGTCCTGTTCATCTCGCTTTCTATGACACCTTGGACACGAGCGGGAGAGAAACAAAGCCGAGGATTGTTCTAAGGCTTGCAGGAGTTGAGGGAGGCCAACTGGATGCAGCTTACGAAAAGTGTGATGTGGACTTTTGCAGAGGCATGGATAAGTTCAAGTTTTTGAGGGATGAACAATGATTCTAATGGATTGCGTTCCGAAAGCATCGGACAAGGGCACACATCGATGTGTATCCTTGTCCTTTTTGAATTCGTCGGCACTGCGGAAAAGGAAAAAGGAGGAAAACATGGGTTACGAAGCGAAGAATATCGGCAATGACAATATTCGAGTATTTGGCGTGGATCAAGGAGTCATCGTGATTCACATGCCGTATCGACCTGAATGGGTGTCAAGCATGAAACGAATACCGGGTAAGGCCTGGGTGAAGGAGCGGCAGTATTGGACAATTCCGAATACGAGGCAGTCGGTGAGGACGTTCTGTCTACTCTTCGAGAAGGAGCCAGTATTGGTTACGGATCAGGTGGTCTTCGATCTATACGCGGAAGTAAGAGGGCTATTCAGCAGTTATGAGCATGCTGCTCTAAAGCGCATGAGTGAACTATTACGCTTGAAAGGCAGCAGCGATAAGACGATACGGGCGTATATCGGACACGCTCGCAGGTTCTTGAGCTGGTTGTTTGTTTCGCTTGAATTTGTCTCACCTGAGCATATCAAGAGCTATTTGTTAGAAATTATGGATGAGCAGCGATCGCACAGCTATATCAATCAAGCCATAAGCGGTTAGCGGTGCTTGATCAGGGAGGTGGAGAGAAGGAGTGATTTTCCGAACCGGTGGGTACGACCCAAGCGTGCGCGTACATTGCCATCCGTGCTCACACAGGAAGAGGTCAGTCGGATCCTGAAGGCTATTACGAGTCTGAAGCACCGTGCTATTATGGCACTCCTGTATTCCTCAGGGCTGCGCATTAGCGAGGTTGTCCGCCTAGAATGTCGTGACATCCAATCCGGGCGCCGGGTTGTTCATGTTCGTCGGGGGAAGGGAATGAAAGATCGGGTGACCGTCTTGTCTGACGTGGCATTCTCGCTACTCGAGGCGTATATCGATGAGGCAGCACCTGGCAGATATTTATTCCCCGGTGGAGATGGTAGCGGCCATCTGACGGAGCGTTCCGTGCAGCATGTATTCGAACGGGCAGTCAGGAAGGCTGACATTACGAAGCATGCAACGGTACACACGCTTCGACATTCGTTTGCGACGCATTTGCTCGAGGCTGGCACTGACTTACGTTACATTCAGGAATTACTCGGCCACGCAAGCGCGAAAACAACCCAAATCTATACTCACGTAAGTATACGCGACATTCGAAATATCGTCAGTCCGCTGGACCGAATCAATCTCGACGAAGGACCGGAGCGAAGTTGAAGGCAGTCACCGGGTTCGTCTATCAATCCAGAATAGGGAAGTAGTACGAATTCGGCTATTGTTACTTAACAGATCAATATTAGAATTCGTAGATTAGAAGTTATATGAAATTAGCGCTGATAAAGACTAAAAAATATGGAGGGCAAGTCAAATGAATGGAGTTGAAGAGCTGAGTAAAATTACTTATCAAGATATCGTAACAACCCTAGCAATAGTTATTTTGTTAGTATCATTGTGGTACTC
>JAEWJS010000136.1 GCA_023386495.1 Bacillota bacterium
CTACTATGCTGCCGCTAGATTCGGTTCTTCTTCCGATATTCCCCCGGCGACATGCCGGTCGCCTGCTTGAACTGCCTGTTGAAGTAGATGATGTTCTTGTAGCCCATCCGATCGGCGATCTCATAGATCTTGAATGTTGGGTCTCGGAGCAGCTCACACACGCGAGCCGTCTTGCGCTCGATCAAGTAGTCGCTGAACAGTACGCCGGCTTCCTCCTTGAACAGATGACCCAGATAGTTCGGCGTAAAATCGAAGCTGGCCGCCACTTCCTTCAGCGTGAGCTTCTTCTCCAAGTTCTCTTCCACGTACTGCAAGACAGCCTCGATCCGTTTGCGCTTCTGCCGCTGCTTCTTGGCATACAGCAGCTCCGACAGCTCGAAGAATCGTCGGCGCAGCCAGGACAACACATCGTGCATCGTCTCGAACTGGAACAGCACGTCCGGGTGATGCGACTCCCATTCCAGCAGCTCGTACAGATTCTCGCTTCGCTGCTGAAGATCGGCATGCAGCTTGGAGGTGATGCGAATGATGCGTTCGTACACCTCTTGCTTGCGGGTAACGGGTATCTCCTTATTGAACAGATCCAGCAAGCAGTCGTCGATCGCGACGAGATCGTACTCTGCGATCGCCTCCAGCATGCGGTCAACCGCTTCATCGATGCCGGCAGCCGGTCCGTCCGAAGCCGCAATCACGGTCTCCCCTTGAATCAGCCGATTCTTGCCTAGCAGCCACTTCGCGCCAAGCGCAGCCTGCGCTTGGCGGTAAGACGCATGCAGTCCCGCTTCGTCAGTCGCATAGGAACCGACGCCGATCGTCACGGTATGGCCTGCGGCGCGACTGACCTCGAGCACCAGCTCTTCCAGCATCCCGACATGGCGCCCTTCAGGGACAGCCGTTACGAGTACGAACCGATTCGCGTGCGCGCCGATGAGCATGCCCAGCTTGGCATTCACCAGCACCGCGCGGACCTGCTGCGCAATGTGCGCCGTCTGCTGCCGCCGCGCTTCCTCGGGAAGATCCCGCAGCTTCCAATCAAGGTCATCGATCTCCACGAGCGCCGCAGCCGAGCCGTTCCTGAGCAGCGGCTGCAGCAGGCTGCGAATATGCGTCTCGGCATTCGAGGGCATCGCGTCCTCGAACCAGCGCAGCAGCAATTGCTCGTTCACGAGCGACAGCGTCTCCGAGAATGACCGGGATTGCTCCCGCTCCCGCTCCACCTGTCCGCACAACGAAGCAAGCGCTTGATGAAGCTCCTGATCTTCGACCGGCTTCAGCAGATAGCCTGAAGCGTGGAGCTTGATCGCTTCCTTCGCATAGCCGAAGTCCTCATGCCCGCTGATGAACAGAATCTTGATGTCCGGATGAATCGACTTCGCCTTGCGCGCGAATTCAAGCCCTGACATGATCGGCATGCGAATATCCGACACGATGATGTCCACCTGCTCTGCCTCGAGCATCGAGAGCGCCTGGAAGCCGCTGTTCGCCGTTCCCGTCACGCGGATATCCAAGCCGCTGCCTACTATTCTTCGCCTCAGCCATTCCAGGTCGACGGCCTCATCGTCCACGAGCAAGGCTCTAATCGTCATGGGCATTCTCGCCTCCTATCGTAAGCGGCAACAGAATCTGTACCGTCGTGCCCGCTCCGTAGATGCTCGCGATTCGCACGCCGTAAGCATCGCCGTAACGCAGCTTAATCCGCTCGTCCACATTCTTCACGCCGTATCCTCCTGACTGGCTCGGACCGGTCATGAGCCGTTTCACCGTCTCGGGACGCATCCCGATTCCGTTGTCGATCACCTTCAGCTCGATGCTGTCGCCCAGCCTGCTGCCCGTTATGCGAATGGCGATCGAGTCCCCGAACCAAGCGTGCTTGAATACATTCTCGACGAACGGCTGCAGAATCAGCTTGATTACTTGCATCTCGCGCAGTTCAGGCTCTACGTCGACATAGACGGAAAAAGCGCCCGCATACTTCACCCGTTGAATATCCAGGTAAGTCGCCACTTGTTCCAGCTCGTTCTCGAGCCGGATGTACACGTTGCCCTGATTGAGCGTCAAGCGATAGAACCGCGACAGCCCCTGCACCATCTGCGTCACCTTGCCGGTCTCCCCGAGATTGGCCAAGCTGTTGATCGTCGACAGCGTATTGTACAGGAAATGCGGATTGATCTGCGCCTGCAGCGCTTCCAGCTCCGCCTGCTTCTTCTGGATCCCTTGCACGTACACGCTGTTGATTAACTCTTGGATGCTCGTCGCCATGACATTGAACGCCTCCGCGATCTGCACGAACTCGTCGTTGCCGGAGAAGCGGATTCTCTTCTGAAAATTGCCTTCCTGAAACGAACGAACCAGCCCGATAATGCGTGACATCTTCCTCCCGGAGAGTCGGGCAACCAAGAGACCGATCAAGGCCATGCCCGCGAAGCTGAACGCGCAGACCGTCAGAATGACCTGCTGCAGCCTGCCGGCATCCTTCGTCAGATAGGCAGAGGGGACTTGCGTCTCGATCACGTAGCCGGTCCCCGGAATGGGCTCGCTGAGGCTGAGATACGCCTGCTGCGTTCCCTCTCGGCCTGCCGTGCCGCGTTGGAACAGCGAATGCCCGTCCGATCGGTCGACCAGCCGGACCGTGATCCCCTCTTCGACCGGGAAGGTCGAGAAGTCGCCGAACAATTCCTGCAGCGAAGCCGTAATGCGGACATAGCCGATCACGGTCTTGTAATCATTGAACGATACGAGTCTGCGGATATGCGATATATTGCCCAGCTCTTGGTCCGTGTCGATCTGCAGCCAGATGTTATCCCGCTCCGAATCCTTGAACGTCCGGTACCAATCGGAGTCCTCGATATCCTGGAAGGGCAGGATATAATAATCGCTGTCATAAATCGGATCGGCCAGATTGTCGCCCGACACGATGTTAAGCTCCGTATTCCGCGCATAGAGCATCAGCCGGATATTGTTGCCGAACAGCTGCAGCGGCGCCGTAATCTGCGGCACGATCTCGTCGATCATGGTCCAGTAGATTTGGAGCCGCTCTCCCTTCGCCTGCAAGGCGCGCTGGAACGAGAGACTGCCGAAGAGCGTATCGGACATGCGCTGGATCTCGTCCATCTGATACCGAATATTGTTGCTCGCCTGCTCCATCCCCGTCCGTATGTTCGACTCCGCAAGCTCTGTACGCGAATTGATCAGCATCGTATACGAAATATAGCCGATGAGCACGTCCGTAAGCAGCACGAGCAGCAGATAGGGGATCATCATGCGATAGGTGAAGGGCATATACACTCTCATCCGTAACACACCTTCCATGACGGTGATGCTCTCTGTTATAACATGCAAGCGTTTCATTCGACAAGGACCGATGCGTGAATCGAGCCGATATCGGGGATGGAAATAGACTGCCCTAGTTCACAGGTCGCGGTCTATTTCGTGTTCCTGTTAATGCTGAGCAGCACGCGATCCAATAAAATCAGTCACGCAGATCGATCCATGTTCCCGAATATGAATGATGTAAGTCGAAGTCGCCAGCGTATCCTCGATATGCTTGACGTAAGATTGAACGGAATCATTCGGTACAAAGCTCAAGATGACGCCTGCAAAGCCTCCGCCATGCACACGACATGCGCCCTTGCCGAGCTGGTCCAGGAAAGCTCTCGTAACTTCCAGCGCAATCGGTATTTCCTGTTGGCGGTCGTAAGCTGGACGATAACAGTTCTGAAGCAGCTTCCAGGAGGAATCCCCGGATGCCGTAATCAGCTTCAGGAACCGATCCATGTCCTCTTGCTCTAATGCCTCCAACTGGGCATCGACCCTGTTATTCTCCTCCAAGAAGTGGATTGCGCGTAGAACGGCACGGTCTCCGCATTGCTGCCGAATCCGTTGTAAGTTCGCGTAAATATCGTTCGCGGTCAGATCACGGCATACCTCGGCATCAAGCGCTCTTGCAACGGCACGCATCTCATTCGGTACTGCACTGTAATCGTCGGTCAAATCGGCGTGATTCCCACCGGTATTTACAATGACCAGGGAATAGCCGCTCTTATGAAAATCTTCATGGACGGGGGTAATGGTTGGCGCAAGCGGGTCCGCAAAATCAATCGCAATCAAACCGCCGTACGCACATGCCATCTGATCAAGCAGGCCGGATGGCTTGTTCCAGTATTTATTCTCCGCATACTGGCCGATTTTCGACATCGCAATGGGGTCCAGAGCACTTTCGTTATAAAACCTGTTAAGAATGCTGCATATGAGCATCTCAAACGAAGCCGAAGAACTCAACCCTGAGGCGGATAGCACATTGGTTGTGATATAGGCATTGAATCCGCCAATCTTATATCCAGACGCAATGAATCCGGCTGCGATGCCACGAATCAGCGACAGTGTGGCAGGTTCACCTGGAACCGGATCAAGCTTCGTTAGATCAACAGCAAATTTACCTGGATACCCCTCGGATATAAAGGTTATGACCGGTTGGTCTACCGCAGCCGCTGATGCAATCGTATCTAAATCGATACTGCCGGCGAGCACTTTGCCATGGTTATGGTCCGTATGGTTGCCGCATATCTCGCTTCGTCCCGGTGATGAGAACAGAGCGATTTCCCTATTATCAAAATGCTCGCCGAACGACATCAGCAATGCCCTATAACGGTCCAGTTGGTAAGACAGCTGATCTTGTCCATACATACGAGTAAACAATGCTTCGGCTTGGCTTGTATTCAGCAGCGCAGCCGACTGATCGATCGTCATCACGTTAACTTGCCTCCCACAAATCCGAAATGTCAATTACATGAATAATTGTACATTTAGGTCAGTTCCAGAATCCTTCAAGCGCAATCGTTGGTTTGCCGTCCGAATACCATGCGCCTTTATTATAGCCGTTCCAGCCCGGTGTCGTCTGAGGCTCCCAGTAAAATACGCCTAATCCCTTCCCTTTCGGAATGGCACGCACTTTATCTTTCATGTATGCGATAAAGGCCTTGGACGTGCTCGGTGCGCTGTAATCCATGCCGATCTCGGATATCATAACGCTTTTGCCGTATCGGCTGATCAAATTATTGGCATTCCAAATGGTCTGATCCGCTTTGGTCCACCAGTCAGAGGTGGAAGGATAGAGCGACATGCCGATGACGTCAAACTGCGCGCCATTGCTGATCAGTCCGCCAATATTCCAGACGTATAGATTATTGTCTTCGCCGTTCGCTAGATGCACGATGGTCGTAGCGTTCGGGAAGATACTCTTGACCGCATTATTGCCTGTTGTAATGAGCCATGCGTAATTCCGCATGTTGTAGGTCGCTCTCCCGTCATGCCAGAGCATGCCGTCATTCGTTTCGTTGCCGATCTGGACCCAGTCAGGCGTTACGCCATAATTCTTCATCGTATTCATAACGTACCGGGTATGGGAGTACACCGCATCCATCAATTGATTGAACGAGAATGAATTCCAAGCGTAGGGCTTGTTCTGCTGGCCAGGGTCCGCCCATGAATCGCTGTAGTGGAGCGTCAGCATGACGCTCATGCCGAGTGCCTTCGCACGTTTCGCGAGTTTGGCTGCGGTGTCCGCATTCATGTAACCGTTGTAGTAATCGCTCATGTTCGGATTGACCCACACGCGGAGCCGAACGGAATTGATTTGATAATCCCATTTGAGAATATCCAGAATATCTCTGGTGTAGCCGTTCTTATCCTTCCACTTATGCCCCCGTGCTTCCATGCCGGCCACCCAGCTGATGTCTGCGCCCTTTGCGAACGATGGCGCCGCATAGACGGTATTGCTTGGAGATATTTGGGACACAGCTAACCAGAGCAGCACCAAGGTCACCGCCACTGCCGTTATTTGACGTACCATTTTCCTTATCATCAATTCCATCCTCCTTCGCATGTTAGGCTAGCCTAGTAAAAATATAAGCGCTTTCACAACTGCAAAACATAGCGTTGTCCAACCATTTATAATACTTAACCAACAATCGCACTTCATTTTCTCATCGAAAATATCTATTGACAGCATTCCGTGGGCGATGGTATCATCACCCTATAATTCATAGTTAACCACTCGGAATAATGTTATATGCGGCTCCACCGTACGATCGGAGAGCCTCTCTAGTCGCCGCTTGCTTGCCAAGCGCGACCAGGGAGGCTTTTGTCGTTCTCTAACAATTCCGAGCAATAAGGAGCGTGGCGTTCATGAGTAAGGTTGTTATCGTATCCGGAAGTCCGAATCCGGAATCCCGTTTGACCGGGATCATCCGGCATGCAGAGCGGCGGCTCATCGGTGCAGCCTCATACGGCGGACACATCGAGGTCGCGGCCCTGCCGGCTGAAGATTTGATTCTGGCCCGCTTCGATAGTCCAGCGGTTGTAGCGGCCAATGCAAAGATTGCGGATGCCGACGCAATCGTGATCGCAAGCCCGGTCTACAAAGCTTCTTATACGGGCGTGCTGAAGACTTATCTGGATCTGCTGCCGCAGAAGGCGCTATCCGGCAAGATTATCGCGCCGCTGTTCCTGGGGGGAAGCTTCGCCCATCTGCTGGCAATCGATTATTCCCTCAAGCCGGTACTCGGCGCACTCGGCGCGAATCGCTTCTCCGGCAGCGTGTACGCGGTCGACAATCAGATTACCCGCATCAAGGAAGAGAATGGCAGCCTTCGCTATGAATTGGATGACGAACTCTCTTCTAGACTCGATCAAGCATTGAACGATCTATTCGACCAATTGGAGGTAGGACAATATGCATAATCCATTCATTCGTCTACGCAAACGCTCGATTATCCTGCTGGTGCTGGCCATGCTTAGCCTTGCGCTGGCAGCATGCGGCAACGGCAGCAACGGCGGCAATGCCGGGAATAACGACAACAATGCGGCTGCCGCAGGGGGCGATTCCGCCACGAAGGACATCACGGTAAGGATCGGTTATCAGAAGTACGGCACGATTAACATCCTGAAGGCAGACGGCGCGCTCGATGCCAAGCTCGCCGAATCCGGCATCCAGATCGAATGGACGGAATTCCCCGGCGGTCCGCAGCTGCTCGAAGCGCTCAACGTCGGAAGCATCGACATCGGCCACACCGGCGAGGCGCCGCCGATCTTCGCGCAGGCGGCCGGCGCGCCGCTCGTCTATCTCGCGCATGAACCGGCAAGCCCGGCCAGCGAAGGCATCCTGGTGCCGAAGGATTCCGCAATCCAGTCGGTTGCGGACCTGAAGGGCAAGACGGTCGTGCTGAACAAGGGCTCGAATGTGCATTACCTGCTCGTCAAGCTGCTGGAGGATGCCGGGTTAGCTTACGGCGATATCGAAGTGAAGTTCCTGCCGCCGGCCGATGCGCGCGCCGCCTTCGAGAAGGGTGCCGTAGACGCGTGGGTCATCTGGGATCCGTTCCTTGCCGCCGCGCAGACGGCAACCGGCGCCAAGCTCTTGGCGGACGGAACCGATCTTGTCTCGAATCATGAATTTTACCTTGCTACGCGAGTCTTCGCCGAGAAATATCCCGACGTGATCGACATCCTGCTGGAAGAGGCCGATACGATCGACGAATGGGCCAAGAACAATCCGAAGGAGCTGGCCGAGAAGCTCTCGCCGCAGCTCGGCATCGACGTGGAATCACTCGAACTCGCAGCTGGCCGAAGAGGCTACGGGGTGCAGCAGATCGACGATGAATTAATCGAAGCGCAGCAGCAGATCGCGGATACGTTCCACGCGCTCGAGCTGATCCCCGACGCGATCGACATTCAAGACGCGATTCTGAAATAACGACTTATCCTACGAAGGAGAGATAAAGATGAAGGTTTTCTGGTTTATTCCGACGCATGGCGATGGACGATATCTAGGCACGAGCGAGGGCGCGCGCGCCGTTGATGCCGAATATATGCAGCAAATTGCGGTCGCGGCAGACCGGCTCGGTTATGAAGGCGTGCTGATTCCAACCGGCAGCTCTTGCGAAGACCCTTGGGTTGCCGCATCCTCGCTGATCCCGGTCACCCGGCGGCTTAAATTCCTCGTTGCGGTCCGGCCCGGCTTAATGTCGCCGACGGTGGCCGCGCGCATGTCGGCAACCTTCGACCGTCTATCGGGCGGCCGCCTGCTCATTAACGTCGTGGCCGGCGGAGATCCCGTGGAGCTCGCGGGGGACGGCTTATTCCTGGACCATACAGCTCGTTATAAGCTTACGGATGAATTCTTATCGATCTGGCGCCGCGAACTGGCCGGCGAGACCGTCGATTACCTTGGCGAGCATCTGCGCGTGAAAGGCGGCCGCGTCCTGTACCCGGCGGTACAGAAGCCTCATCCGCCGCTCTGGTTCGGCGGCTCCTCGCCTGCCGCGCAGGATGTCGCAGCCGATCATGTCGACGTGTATCTCACATGGGGAGAACCCCCGCACGAGGTCGCCGAGAAGATCGCCGACATGAGGCAGCGAGCCGAGGCCCGCGGCCGCAAGCTTCGCTTCGGCATTCGGCTGCATGTCATCGTACGGGAGACGGACGAAGAAGCGTGGCAGGCCGCGAATGCGCTCATCAAGCACTTGGATGACAAGACGATCGCGGAAGCGCAGCAGATCTTCTCGCGCTTCGACTCCGTCGGCCAGAAGCGCATGTCACGGCTGCATAACGGGGACCGTTCCTCACTTGAGATCAGCCCGAACTTGTGGGCCGGTATCGGACTTGTGCGGGGCGGTGCCGGAACTGCGCTCGTAGGCAGCCCCGAGACCGTGGCGGCGCGCATGAAGGAATACGCCGAGCTCGGGATCGAGACGTTCATCTTCTCCGGCTACCCCCATCTCGAAGAGGCGTATCGGCTTGCGGACCTGCTCTTCCCCCATCTCCCGCTGGAGGGCCGGCCGGAGCTTAACGGTCCGTCCTCAATCAGTCCGTTCGGCGAACTGATCGCGAACGAGGTCAGACCGACGCCGCGGGCGTCCGCCCACTAGAGAGGAGCGACAACGATGCTTACGAATGCTGTTCGCAAGCTGTTCAATCCCGTCCATGCACTGCCTTGGTATATCCCGATCGGCATCGTCGCGCTGTGGCAGATTCTTGGCAGCATGGGCTGGATTGACGATCGGACGCTTCCGACCCCTTATCATGTACTGCTCGCCGGCATCGAGCTGATTCAGAGCGGCGAGATGGCTCGAGCAATTGGAATTAGCAGCTGGCGGGCCTTCATCGGCTTCGCGATCGGCGGCTCGATCGGACTATTGCTCGGGGTATTGAACGGCGTGATCCCGCTGTTCGAGAAATTGACGGACTCCACGATGCAGATGATCCGCAACATCCCCCACTTGGCGATGATTCCGCTTGTCATCGTCTGGTTCGGCATCGAGGAAGAGGCCAAAATCTTCCTCGTCGCGTTCGGGGTCGCTTTTCCCATCTACCTCAACACGCTTCACGGCATTCGCTCGATCGATCCCGGATTGCTCGAGATGGGACGCGTATACGGGCTCCGTGGCTGGGAGCTATACCGGAAAATCATATTGCCGGGCGCGCTTCCCTCCATACTGGTCGGACTGCGGTTCGCCCTCGGCATTATGTGGCTCACGCTGATCGTGGCCGAGACGATTGCCGCGGACTCGGGCATCGGCTACATGGCGATGAACGCGCGGGAATTTTTCCAATTGGACGTCGTCGTGCTGAGCATTCTGCTCTACGCCTTGCTCGGCAAGCTGTCCGATTCAATCGCGAAATTGATGGAGAGGAGATGGCTGACATGGCATCCGCATTTCGGAGCGGCGGCATCGCAATCGAAGAACGAATAAATCGGGGCAATCGCAGGAAGCCTGTCGACAGCGACCGCGTATCCGAACCCGCAGTCGGCAGAGGGCTGGCCGTTACGCTCGAGAATGTCGCGAAGCGTTATGGCGACAAGCAGGTATTGAGCGACACGCATCTCTCGATTCAGGAAGGGGAGTTCATCGCCATCGTAGGCCGCAGCGGATGCGGCAAGAGCACGCTGCTGCGGCTGATTGCCGGGCTGGACAAGAGCAGCGGCGGCTCGATTGCCAGAGACGGCGAGCAGGTCGAAGGGATCGGCTCACATACGCGATTCATGTTCCAGGACGCCAGGCTGCTTCCATGGAAGACCGTCCTGGACAATGTGCGCATCGGCGTCGGCAAGTCGGGTTCAGCGGACGCCAAACAGCAGGCATACGCCGCATTGAAGCTCGTAGGCCTGCAAGATCGGGCCGACGAATGGCCCTCGGTATTGTCCGGCGGGCAACGGCAGCGGGTCGCGCTTGCTCGCGCACTGGTCGGCGATCCCCGGCTTCTGCTGTTCGATGAACCGCTGGGCGCATTGGATACGTTGACCCGCATCGAGATGCAACAATTGATCGAACGGCTGTGGGAGCAGCGGGGCTTCACCGCCGTCCTCGTCACCCATGACGTCAGCGAAGCCGTAGCGCTTGCCGACCGCGTCATTCTGATCGAAGACGGACGTATCGCCATGGACGTCCAGATTACGCTGGCAAGACCGCGCGTGAAGGACTCCGGCTTCAATCATTTCGAACGGCTCATTCTGGATCGCGTGCTCACGCCGTCCCCCGGCGAGAGGTCGACGGCTGACGGCTACGCGATCTAACGAAGCCCGTCCAATCCCGTGAATGCCAATCGATGAAATTGTTCGTCGACTTCCTCTGCCGAACGCGCGCTGTCGTGCTCGATCCACCATTGGAGCAGTGCCATATACGTATGGACGATATAGGCGAGCAGTACCTGCCGCGGCAGCATCCATGCATGGTTCAGCCTCGCCATCTCCTCCTCTGCCAGCTCCGCGATCATGCGCTTCACATGATGCAGCACGAGCGTTCCGCTGTCTCGGCCGACCGTAGCCCGGTACAGCTTATCATTCGACTGGACGTGCTTCAGCATGGCTAGACTGAAGCCGAAGCGGAAACCGCCAGCCTCACATGCCTCAGGTGCTGCAGCCTTCTGTTCGGTCAGCAACTGTCGAAGCCAGCCGATGCTGCCAAGCAGCAGCTGTTCCTTATCATAATAATGCGAGTAGAACGTCGACCTGCCGACATTCGCGCGGTCGATAATGTCCTGAATCGTCACGGCCTCATAGCCCTTCTCGATGATCAGATCCAGCAGAGCTTCGCGCAGCGCACGGGTCGTGCGCTGCACTCTGCGGTCCGCTCTTCCTCCCCCAGCGCTCATCCTGATCCCCCACTTGAACATTATCCGTTATTGGACAATTCGCGCATAATGTCCGCAATCGAACATTTCGGCATCCATTAGTTGTTGTTCGCTCGACTTCCGCAAGTTACGTTAGATATCGAACACTCTGTTCAGTATATCACGTGGCGGCGTATGGAAGGAGAGAATAACGGCAGTATGTATGTATTCGTATCTCGCATGAAGAGAAGGAATTGGCTTCAGATGACGGCTATACGCATGCTCGTGCTCCTGATGAAGCTTCACATGCCGCAAGGCATGCTGGCTATGCGGAGCTTGTATAGGGACGGCTACCTGTGGATTCAGGAGAACTGGTCCGACACAGGCGCAATGGTGCGCTATCGGCGAAGCTCCGGCCATCAGCGCATGTTCGGGCGGATGAAGCGGCTGTTCGGCCAGATCGATCGCGTGCAATTCCAAGCGGCGCATCCACCGAATTGGGACGAGATCCGGGCGAAATTGCATGAACCGGCAGCCGCCATGCCATCGGGGGACATCGCATGCGACTGAGCTTGAAGCGCATCCTGCTGATGATCCCCGCGATGATGGCATTGATGGTGTTGGCTATGCTGCTGTTCGTGCCGTCTCCGATCGATCCTGCCGCTTGGGATTCCCCCTCCGCGCCTGCGGAGACGGGAATATACGAGCCGAATGACCGGCTGGCGCATGCGGAATTGCTGGCGAAGGGAGAATTGCGGCAGCCGGAGGATATCGCCTTCGATCAGGCAGGGCAGCTGTATACGGGGACGAAGGACGGCATAATTCATCGCATTCGCCTCGCCGATGACGGACAGGTCGAGCGGATCGAGAAATTCGCCGAGACCGGCGGATATCCGCTAGGTCTCGCATTCGCTCCGGACGGCAGCTTGATTGCCGCCGTCAAGGGCAAGGGCTTGATGGAAGTCCGAGCGAACGGGACCGTACGTCTCCTCGCGGATCAAGTGGAGGGCACGCCGATCACGTACGCGAACGAGGTCGCGGTCGCGAAGGACGGCATCGTTTACTTCACGGACTCTAGCAGAGCATTCGATATGGGATGGCCCTATGACATTCTGGAAGCGCGCCCCCATGGACGCTTGCTTGCCTATGATCCTGCAAGCAACACGACGCGAACGGTGCTGGACGAGCTGTATTTTGCCAACGGACTCGCCCTATCGCCGGACGAAGACTATCTGCTGATCGCCGAGACGCCTAAATACCGTATTCTGCGTTTATGGCTGAAGGGGCCTCTCGCCCATACCGTCGAGCCGTTCGCGGACAATCTGCCGCTCCTGCCCGATAATCTGTTCCTGGATCAGGACGGCGATGTGTGGGTCGGGGGAAGCAAAAGAATCGCTGTCATCGATGCCCTACAGCCCCGCCCTTATTGGAAGAAACAGATCGCAAAGCTTCCCTACGCGTTGCTGAAGCGCGTGCCGACGATGAATCGCTACGGCCTCGCTATCCGCTTAAATGCAGAGGGACAGGTTACGGAGACGCTGCATGACCGGCAAGGAGACGTCTATGGCGTAAGTTCCGTGGTTCGGCAAGGCGACACGCTCTATTTCGGTACGCTGTTCGGTGATTCCATCGCGCGTCTCGAACTAGAATGATGTTCCTCGAACGCAAGATAGAGCCCGTTAGGGCTCTATCTTGGCAATTCGATTCAATTGATCTCCACGGTGAACGGTACCGTGAACACTTCCCCTTCATGCTGGAACTGCCCCCAGATTCTGTACAGCCCCTTCTTCGGAAAAGAGGTGGCGAACTGAGCTTCCGGACCGCTGCTCGACTCGTCTATCGGGTGCACGTGCAGGTATTGCCCGGCATCCTCCGATAGGATAACCACATGGCCGGCAGCGCCTAAATACGGCTCTAGATCGCGAATCGGATCGTCGGTGCGCGCATCTCGGAACGAATACGTCAGGACGGCTTCTTCCCCGGATGCATAAGTACTTAGCTCCAGCTCAATGTCCTTGCCGTCGACGCTCCGGCCGAGCCGGCTATCTGCCTGGATCGTAGCGTGCGGGCCGGACTCGCCATCTACCTCTACCCAATCGTACAAGACGGTGTTCGAACCGCCCTTCGGGATGAAATCCGCATAGATGGCGTATTGGCCGCCGTATGGAAAGTTCGTCTCTGCCGCGAATGCGCCATTCCCCTTGTGAACGGGATGAATGTGGCTGAAATGCGATAAGTCGCGGTTAACGATAATGACGTGAAGCAGCTTCTCATGATTCATCTCGAATTGCTCGACCGGCGAACCGTCCGCATTCGCGATCTGAATCGAGAGCTCCGTGCTTGCTCCGGAAACGGCGCTGCCGCCGGCGAACGAATACGCGATCTGAAGCTGTTCGCTGGACGGTTCGCCTTCCTTACCGTGACCGGATCCATGCGTCGAATCGCCTTCTCCGCCATGATGACCCCCGCTTGCCTGCTTGCTCGTCCCCTGACTACCGCAAGCGGTCAACAACAGCAATGCGCATAGCGCCGCCGTTATGATCCCTAATCTTCGCATACTCGATCTCCAATTCCATTAAGAGTTCCGCACCCGGACCCGCTGCAGTCTCAACGCGTTCAGCACGACAGACACCGAGCTGAGCGCCATCGCCGCACCCGCTACCCATGGTGCGAGAAGCCCGATCGCTGCTATCGGAATGCCCAGCGTATTGTAGCCGAGCGCCCAGAACAGGTTCTGCTTGATGTTGCGCATCGTGATCCGGCTCATATAGATCGCATCCGGAATGCTGGAGAGGTCCCCCCGCATCAGCGTCACGTCCGCCGCCTCAATCGCGACGTCCGTACCCGTGCCGATTGCCATCCCGATATCGGCCGTAGCCAGCGCGGGCGCATCGTTGATCCCGTCGCCGACCATGGCGACCTTCATCCCTTGCGCTTGCAGCTTCTTCACTTCTTCGGCCTTGCCCTCCGGCAGCACCTCGGCACGGACATGCGCAATGCCGACCTGCTTGGCGATGGCCTCGGCTGTGCGTTCATTGTCACCCGTGATCATGACGACATGGATGCCCATCGCCTTCAGCCGGTCTACTGCTGCCTTGGAAGTCTCCTTAATCGTATCGGCGACTGCCGTTATGCCCGCGTATCGGCCATCGACCGCTACGAGCATCGCCGTCTTGCCGCTGCTCTCGAGCTCGGTCATTCTGCCGAGTGCTTGCGATGCGTCAACGTTGAACCGCTCCATGAGACGACGGGTGCCGACGAGCAGTTCCCTACCTTCGACGACAGCTTTGACGCCGAATCCTGGAATCGCCTCGAATGCTTCCGCATCCGGCATGTCGATCGCACGCGCACGAACCCCGGCTACAATCGCTTCAGCCAGCGGATGCTCGGAATGCTTTTCGGCTGCGCCGACCCACCTGAGGAACTCCGCTTCATCCCGCTCGGTAATGACGTCCGTCAATTCCGGCTTGCCCTTCGTCACTGTGCCGGTCTTATCCAAGATCACGGCATTGATCTTATGCGTCTTCTCCAAGTGCTCGCCGCCCTTGAACAAGATGCCGAGCTCCGCCGCGCGGCCGGAACCGGCCATAATGGATGTCGGCGTGGCGAGTCCCAACGCGCAAGGACAAGCGATGACGAGGATCGCGATGGCGATCTCGAGCGCTGTAGCAACCTCGTATGGAGTAACGAAGAAATACCAGACGAAGAATGCAAGGACCGCGATGCCGACGACGATCGGCACGAAGATGCCGGAGATCACGTCCGCGACGCGCTGAATCGGCGCCTTCGAGCCTTGCGCTTCCTCGACGACACGGATAATCTGCGCGAGCGCGGTATCCCTTCCGACCTTGGTCGCCCGAACTTTCAACATGCCGTTCTTGTTGATCGTCGCGCCGATGACGGTGTCGCCAGCCTGCTTATCTACGGGAAGGCTCTCGCCCGTCAGCATCGACTCATCCACGGACGAGACGCCTTCGAGCACGCTGCCGTCTACCGGGATTTTGTCCCCTGGACGGACGAGCACGATATCGCCCTGCAATACCTCTTCCACCGGGATCGTCATCTCACGACCCTCGCGCACGACGAGCGCCGTCTTGGCCTGCAAGCCCATCAATGACTGAATGGCTTCGGACGTCCGGCCTTTCGCGAGCAGCTCGAACCATTTGCCCATGATAACCAGCGTGATAAGAACCGCGCTCGTCTCATAGTAGAGGGACGGCGCGTGGTGCGCCGAGCTCCCGGATGCATACCAATCTATGGTGAGATACAGACTGTAGAAATATGCGGCAGAAGTGCCGAGCGCGATGAGCACGTCCATGTTCGCGCTGCGGTTCCGAAGCGCCTTATAAGCGCCGATATAGAATGACTTGCCGATATAGAATTGAACCGGCGACGCCAGCAGCAGCTGGAACCACGGATTCATGAATAGAGCCGGCGTATACAGCCATGAGGTGAACGAGAAGTGACCGGCCATGCTCCATAGCAGCGGCAGCGACAGAATGGCGGACAGGAGCAGCTTCAGCTTCTGCTTATGCGCGGCTTCTTCCCGGCGTCCGGCCGCGTCGTCCCGTTCTTGCTTCACGAGCGCCTTGTAGCCGAGCTGCTCCACCTTATGCTGCATGTCCGTTACGGATATTGCAGCAGGCGAGTATTCGACCTTAGCCGTCTCCATCGCATAGTTCACGGAAGCACTCGCGACGCCCGGCAGTCGACTGAGGCCTTTCTCGATCCGGTTCGCGCATGCTGCGCAAGTCATGCCTTCCAACTGCAAGACGGTCTCCCGATGATCTGCGGCAGACGCAGACGCGGCTGCGGTTGATGGCTGTGTCATGGTTGTCACTCCTTCGCTTCTCTGGTGCTGGATAACCGCTTAGATAACGTCGTAGCCTTGTTCTTCGATCGTTTCCTTGATCTTATTAAGCGTGACCTTGGTCTCGTCGAAGGACACTTCTACCGTACCTTGCGCCAGGTTCACTTTGCCGCTGGCCCCCAACGTCTGAAGGGCACCTTCCACGGATTTCACGCAATGCTGGCAGCTCATGCCTTGAACTTGCAACGTTTGATTCGCCATTGTAATCGCTCCACTTCGATTTGGTTTTGTGTTCCTGGACTTAGTATACCCCCCCACCCTATAATTAGTCAATCTATTTTTTAGGATACCCCCGTACCGTAGTTGAAGCGGTAAAGAACCGTTATAACGAATAGCATGACTTTAATCGAAGCTTCGATTCGCTTATACTTTAGAAATGGTTTGAATCAAATAGCGGAGCTTGGAGAAGTACCCGGCTTCGTAATGGATGGAGAGGAAAAGTCGTATGAATACTGCAAGCAACGCATCACCGGCCAGCCTAGACTTAAGCGGCATCAAGCGCGGTCCGATTGTGGCGGCTCTTATCATCGGAGCTTTCGTCTCGATCTTGAACGAGACGCTGCTCAACATCGCTTTCCCGGATCTTATGATCGAATTCAGCGTCGGTCCGGCAACCATTCAATGGCTGGCTACGGTCTACATGCTGGTCATCGGCATACTGGTCCCGATTACTGCCCTCCTGCAGAGTTGGTTCACCACCAGGCAGATGTTCCTGTCCGCGATGATCCTGTTCCTAATCGGCACGGTCCTCTGCGGCATCGCCCCTTCGTTCGAACTGCTGCTTACCGGGCGGATCGTCCAGGCGCTGGGCACCGGGCTTATGCTGCCCGTCTTAATGAACACCATCCTTATTATTTACCCGCCGGAGAAGAGAGGCGCAGCGATGGGGATGATCGGGCTCGTCATCATGTTCGGTCCCGCCATCGGACCGACGCTGTCCGGCCTCATTATCGATTCGCTGTCCTGGCGCTGGCTGTTCTTCATCGTTATCCCGCTTGCGTTGTTCTCGGTCTTATTCGCCGCTATGTTTCTGAGGAACGTATCCGACATTACGCGGCCGCGAGTAGACGTGCTTTCGATTATTCTGTCTTCGGTCGGCTTCGGCGGCATCGTGTACGGCTTCAGCAAAGCCGGCGAGCTGTCCTGGTCGGAGCCCGAAGTCTACTGGACGATTATCGTGGGCGTCGTCTCGATCCTCTTGTTCGTCTGGCGGCAGTTGGTCATGCAGCAGCCGATGCTGGATCTCCGGGCGTTCCGCTACCCGATGTTCGCGCTCGTCACGGTTCTGATGCTTGTCCTGATGATGACGCTGTTCTCGACGATGATCATGCTGCCGCTATTCCTGCAGAGCGCGCTGATGATGACGGCGTTCAGCGCAGGCCTGACGCTGATGCCAGGCGGGATCGTCAACGGCATCATGGCTCCGTTGTCCGGCAAGCTGTTCGACATGTTCGGACCGCGCGTGCTCGTCATCCCTGGCCTTATCCTCGTCCTGCTCGGCGTCTACCTATTCACGGGTATCGATGCAGCGACGACAGCCGGTTATATCGTGACGCTGCATATCATTCTGCTCATCGGGATCAGCTTGATCATGATGCCTGCGCAGACGACAGGTCTGAACCAGCTTCCGCGCAGCCTGTATCCGCACGGCACCGCGATCATGAATACGCTCCAGCAAGTGGCCGGCGCCATCGGTACGGCCTTGTTCATTACGATCATGTCGAACGGCACGAAGGACTTCATGAAGACGGTCAGCGATCCGACTGCTCCTTCACCCGCCGATCAAGTGAACGGACTCGTCGCGGGGATGCAGGATGCGTTCTGGGTCGCCTTCTTCATCGGCATCGGCGCGCTGGTGCTCGGCTTGTTCGTGAAGCGCACTCGCCCGCCGGAAGGCGAACAGCAGCAGTCGGCTGATCAGCCTGCGTAACGGAGCCGCAATAAAGCCCGTCAGGACTCGCTCCTGACGGGCTTTTGCCGCGCTGTTAGCAGGTTGCCTGCCGGACCCTATGGTATGATGCCAAGCCGCTTATATCCCTTTACGTTCTGCCTTGATAGAAGTCCTCAAAATCAGCAACGGCGTCGAACCGATTGATCTCAACGCCCTCCGCATCCAGATGTTCTTGCAATCTCGCAATAAGATCCTCCACGGCTAGCCGCAGCGGTTCATAATCCATCGGATCGAGGAGCAGCATCAGATCCGGGTACTTGTATCGGCGATAAATTGCCCGGCACTCGTGCCAGTCCGCGACGCCTGGCCATCGCCCATGTTCCGCGGCATACAACATGCGTGCGAGCCCATCTTGCACGCCGATCGCAACGAAGAACGCCGTCTCGTAATGCCCCTTCTCGCACGCTGTCAGCAGCTTGTTCAGCATGCCTCTCTCCTCTTCGTAATACCCTTTCATTCGCTCGCGATACGAACGGATGGATTCGAGGCTGCCTTTTCTCTCGGCGATTAGATTTAGAGTAGACAAGGCTAGCTGCTCGCAAGCTTGTCTAATATCTTCCGATGACCGGCTGAACATGATCCTGTCCAGATGCTGATCAAGCTGCTCCGGCTGATGACGGAACGCACGGATCTGCTCGCGGTAATGCCCCCACCCTCGCGTGAAGAACGTCTGGTTCAACAAGGCGAGCGCTTGGAATACGTTAGCTGCAATATCCTGCGCATGCACGCGGCAATACGTCAGATCATCAAGATCCGCGGTCAGCCTCATTCTCCCTAAGCTGACTAGACATGCATGCATGACTTCCTCAGCCTTGTGAATCAGCCTGCCCGTATTCGCCGTGTCCCCCGTTACGGCAATCGTCTCTCGCAGCTTCATGAACCGTCCCCGGTCCTCCTCCGATCGGACATACAACAGCTCGCAGTCTGCGATGATCGTCGTATTCCATTCCTCGAATGCCGCCATTCGTTCCGCACGTTCCCAGGCGATCGGCCAGAAATCGAAGCTGATGCCGTCGATGATGAACTGCAGCTCGACCTCTCTCCCTCTTGGGGTAGCCGGTATGAAGAAAAAGTCCAAGTCCGACCGCTCTGTCGCCCTCCCTTGCAAATAGGAACCATAGTAGCCGACGATCGCCACATCCTGCGCGTAATGCTGCTTAATATGCCGTACAATAATATCCGCAACCGCAAAAACGTCCACCGCTTATCAGCCCCTTCATCATGTCTTTCACACGAACATTTTGCCCAATACTGTAAGTCGGTCCTGTATTAAAGGGAGGATTGCCCTGCCCTCAGCATACCTAATGTTCATAGACAACGGGTTGTACAAAACAGCTATAACGAAAGAAAGCGGCCGACCAGGACTCGCAGCGCAAGTCGCAGTCAACCGCTATTCAGCTTTTCATGCATTTGACTATAAAGGCCGCAGGAATAAGTTCTGCTTTCTCTGCAGGATACCACCTAGACAGATTCCCCCGCTCGGCATCCTCAGGTACGACAGCGTCTTCTACTACTTGCGTAATACGAAAGCCTGTCTCAACTAGAAGATTGATGTATGTGCTAAGTTTGATCTGATTCATGATTGCGTGACGATCATGCCAAGCTTCGCTCTGGTATAGCCCTTCCTCGTGATACGATCTCGCGATAACGAAGTGCCCGTCCACATTCATAATGCGGTTATGAAACGGATGCTCCCAGCTAAATACGAATGTGCCTCCTGGCTTGAGATATGCATGCACATGACGCAGCGTCTGCGCTAAGTCAACCGACCAACCAATCGCATAGATGGAATAGACGATGTCAAAATAGTTTTGCGGGATTCCAGGGTTATTTTCCATCGGTGATTGGTACAGTTGTTTGACTTTCGCAGAGTATGCCTCTAATAACGTACGTGCCGTCGCGATCTGAGTATCCGATAAGTCCAGTCCCCATAATTCCGCAGCGCCTCTCGAAGCCATATAGGCTAGAGAGTGACCGCTTCCGCACCCAATATCAAGCACTTTACGACCTGAAATGTCTCCGAACAACTTCAATTCATTCTCGTCAGGCGCAAAAGGCCCATAGGTGGGTAGCGCCGTTCGTCCGAAGAATCTTGGAGCCACCTCGTCCCAGCTTGTCTTATTGGCTATAATGAAATCTTCATTGTGAACCATTCGCTAATCACCTCGGCCGGGAATTGTCACTCAATCTCCTGATAATACCTAGGGAGCTCTTGATCAAGCCGGAACGCAAGCTGCCCTAGCTCGTGCGGGATATCCTTATCGTCCATGAGATCGTAGTAGGAATCATGGGCGATATTTCTCTGCATGTCGAACGGGTTAACCGGCCATGGCGAATACTCAATGTCCAACGGAGCAAGAACAGCATTCTCAAGCTCTCGGATAAGCATTGCAAGCAGCCATTCATCCTCCGGATGAGGCCGCTGCAGATAGGTATGGTCCCATCGCTTCCCTTCATGATAGAACATCCGTTCCGGCATGTAAATGATTACCTGAATTGTTCATGCTCGGATACTCCGAAAACAAATAGAGATGCACACCATGAAGGCGTGCATCTCCAAGAAGTCTCAAATCGCAATTAACTGCCAGACGGCGATAAACGCACAACGGCGACGGAAGCGGCAGGCAAGCTGGCCGTCAGACGCCCGCCAGCGAACGCGACCTCGGTCCACGGCTGCGATGCCACCCGCTCCGGCGCATCGAACGTGTTATGCGCATGCATATCGTCCGCCGCCAGAATCGTTCCGGCCGCTTCGTACGTTGCCTCGATGCCGCGCAGCTCCAGATCGATAGCAGCCTCCCGCGCCGGATCAAGGTTGCACAAGCTGATGCTGATGACGCCGTCCTTCGTAGACGCCGACACGCTGACCTGCGGCAGCGTCATGCCGTCCATCCGGTACTCGCCGAACGAGCCGTGAATCGCCAGCGCCTCGGCATCCTGGTGCACCTTGAACATCTCGAGCACATGGTACGTCGGCGTAAGGAGCATCTTCTCGCCTTCCGTCAGAATGACAGCCTGCAGCACGTTAACCATCTGTGCGAGATTCGCCATGTGTACCCGGTCGCAATGCTTGTGGAAGATATGCAGATGGATCGCAGCGACAAGCGCATCGCGCATCGTGTTCTGCTGGTACAGGAAGCCCGGATTCGTGCCCGGCTCCGTCAAGAACCAAGTGCCCCACTCGTCTACGATCATGCCGACCCGCTTCTTCGGATCGTACTTATCCATGATCGTGCTGTGGCGTGAGATCAGTTCGTCCATATGCATCGCCCGCTCCAGCGTCTCGAACCAGCCCCGCTCGTCGAATTCGAGTGCGGAGCGCTTGTTCTCGAAGCTGCCTGGGATCGTGTAATTGTGCAGGCTGAGGCCGTCCATGAGGTGACCGGCTTCGCGCATCAGCACCTCCGTCCAGTTGTAATCGTTGACGTTCGCGCCGCCGGCAATCTTATAGATCTTGTTATCGCCATACTGCCGCACATACGTCTGATAATTGCGGTACAGGTCCGCGTAATACTCAGGCCGCATGCTGCCGCCGCAGCCCCAGTTCTCGTTGCCGACGCCGAAGTACTTCAGCTTCCAGGCCTTCTCCTGCCCGTTCGCGCGGCGAAGGTTAGCCAGCGGCGACTCGCCATCGAACGTCATATACTCGACCCACTCGGACATCTCCTGCACCGAACCGCTGCCGACGTTGCCGCAGATGTACGGCTCGGTATCCAGCAGTTCGCACAGCTGGAAGAACTCATGCGTACCGAAGTGGTTGTTCTCGACGACGCCTCCCCAATGGGTGTTGATCATTCTCTTACGCGTCTCGCGCGGGCCGATGCCGTCCTTCCAGTGATACTCGTCCGCGAAGCAGCCGCCCGGCCAGCGCAGCACCGGAATGCTCAGCTTGCGCAGCGCCTCCACGACGTCATTGCGAATGCCCTTCGTATTCGGGATTGGAGAGTCTTCCCCGACCCATAGCCCCTCATAGATGCAGCGGCCGAGATGCTCGGCGAAATGTCCGTAGATATGACGGCTAATCGTGCCGACCGGCCAGTCCGCGTGTACGACGATGCGATACTGCTCTTGTCCCATGTGAGTATGTAGTCTCCTTATCCTAATAGAATCAAGCACCGAGACGGCTTGATGCCTACGTGCATGCCTTGCAGGAGCCGCCTCGGAATAAGGTACGCCTATTAATCCATTTATAAACACTTACCCGACAATGAAAACTACTTTCGAGAGCGCGATCAGCCCCACGCGGACAGCTCCATCTCGAACGGATTGGCGAAGTCCTCGCTAATCGGCGACACCCGGACGTTCGCGGAAGCCAGCATCGATTCGTTCAGCTCCTTGCGAACCGTGCCTTCGTACAGATATACGCCGCTTCCGCAATCCTTGGCCGGCGCCAGACGCGTCTTCCAGATCCCGCCGTGCAGATCGCCTCCCACCGCCTCCACGATGACATCGCGCTGTGCGATCGCTCCCAGATGGACGAACGCTTGGAAGCGCGTATCGTTCAGTCCGATTCGGGTGCTCTGCGACGATTGGACGGTCAGCTTGTTCACGCGGACTTGGTGCCAATGGTCGGATATGAAGCGCTTGAAGGCTGCCAGCCTGCCGGCATAAGCATAACCATCCTCCGCATGGCGAGCCGCCCGCTCAGCCGTCGGTTCGTACAGCCTGCGCCAATATTCGCTCACCATCCGCTGTGTATTGTACTGCGGCGCGAGCGTCCGAATGCAAGCCTTCAACTTCTCGATCCATCGAGCCGGCAGCCCGTCGGCACCCGCATCGTAATAGAGCGGGACAATCTCTTGCTCGAGCAGCGTGTAGAGCTGCTCGCCGTCACGCCGATCCCGGGACTCTGCATCGCCGTCCGTCGCGCCTTCGATCGCCCAGCCGTTCGTGCCGTCGTAGCCTTCCGCCCACCATCCGTCGAGCACGCTGCAATTCAGCACGCCGTTCAGGGCAGCCTTCTGCCCGCTCGTGCCGCTCGCCTCCATCGGCTTCTGCGGCGTGTTCAGCCACACGTCCACGCCCTGCACGAGCGGCTTCGCGATCCTCATGTCGTAGTTCTCGACGAGGAAGATCCGTGCCTTGAACCGCTCCTGCCTCGCAATGGCCGCAAGCTCGCGAAGCACGGCCTGCCCCGGCCCGTCGGCCGGATGGGCTTTGCCGGCGAAGATCAGACAGACCGGCCGCTCAGGGTCATTCACGATGCGATCGAGCCGATCCAAGTCCCGGAATAAGAGCAGCGCCCGCTTATAAGTGGCGAACCGCCTGGCGAATCCGATGCACAGCGTCCCGTCTGCAGCCGGAATGGGCAAGCCCAGTTGCCGGATCATCTTGTCTTTGGCCCGCTTGCGAGCCTCCCATAGCTCTAGCGCAGGAATGTCGCGGACCGCAGCCCATACCCCCTCATCCGCCGCACGGCTGCTCCAGCCGTAAGGCAGGTAACGATCGTACAGCGCTTGCATGTCGGATGCGATCCACGTCCCGGCATGCACGCCGTTCGTGATCGATTCGACGGCGATATCGTCCTTCGGAATATGCGGCGTCCACTGATGGAGCAGCTCCTTCGTCACATGCGCGTGCAGCTTGCTCACCCCGTTCACCTTGGAAGACAGGCGAATGGCCAGCCGCGTCATGTTGAAGACATCGCCCATGCGGCCCAATGCCAACGCCTGTTCGCGGCTGGCTCCCATCTGCCAATAGAAGTCACCGAGGTAGCGATCGATCATGGCGATCGGGAAGACGTCATGTCCCGCCGGTACGGGGGTGTGCGTCGTGAATACGGTTGCGGACTTCACGAGCTCGAGCGCAGTCTCGTAAGACACGCCTTCCGCCGACAAGCGGCGAATGCGTTCCCAGCCGAGGAAGGCGGAATGGCCTTCATTCATATGCCAGACCGCTGGTTGGACGGCCAATGCCTCCAAGAGCCGCGCGCCGCCGATGCCGAGAATGATCTCTTGGCTGATGCGAAGCTCGGGATCGCTCGGATACAGGTTATCGGTCAACCTCCGATCGGCCTCGCTATTCTGCTCCACGTCCGAGCTCAGCAGATAGACCGTGACCGCACCGACACGGACCGACCATGCCCGCAGCGCTACGCGTCGACCCGCGATCGGAACGTCGATCACTAGCCGCTCGCCGTCCTGCCCCAATACGGGCTCGACGGGAGCTTGCGCGAGATCGATGCTCGGATACCGATGCTCCTGCGTTCCGTCTGCGCGGATATGCTGTTCGAAGTATCCATGCTTATATAGGATTCCTACGCCAACCAGCGGAAGGTTCAAATCTGCCGCTGCTTTGACATGATCGCCTGCCAGCACGCCCAAACCGCCAGAATAGATAGGCAAATCTTCAGTAAGGCCGAATTCGGCCGAAAAATAAGCTGTAACGGAAGACATGTCTTCACCTCCGAAATTCCTGTCGTCCAATCGGACGCCTACCCGCGATAACCGCTTCATCCGGGCCCATATACCATATGCTGGCAGGCTCGCACTGTGCGTCGAAAACTGCCGTACTTATCCTATGTGGCCAGCGCCTTGTCTAACGACAAGACAAGCACGCAGGAACAGGTAAGAAAGTCTACTAGTATCTAGTACAATTCCCCAGTATAATGGTAGCATCATCATACATGTAATGGATATACAGGGCGGGAGGCATAGAAATTATCTATGATCAATTATGAGCTCTATAAAGTATTCTACTTAGCCGCGAAGACGGGAAGCTTGACGCAGGCCGCGAAGGCGCTGTTCCTGACCCAGCCGAGCGTCAGCCATGCCATTAAGCAGCTGGAGGATGGCTTCGGCGTCACGCTTTTCGTGCGGAATTCGAAGGGCGTCTCCCTGACGCGCGAAGGCGCGGTTCTCTATTCCTATATCGAGCAGGCCCATAGCTTCATTACGATGGCCGAGGAGAAAATGGCGCAGATGCGCAATCTCGACAGCGGCGAGCTGCGCATCGGCGGCAGCGACTCGCTGTTCAAGCATTATCTGCTTCCCTATCTCGAATCCTATAACCAGCGTTACCCCCATGTCGCGATTCAACTGATTCACGGCACGACGCCGGAGATGATCGGACACTTGAAGGAGGGGAAAATCGATCTCGGCGTCGTGCGCATGCCGATCAGCGATCCGCAATTGGACGTAAGAGAGGGCATCCAGCTGCAGGACTGCTTCGTAGCGGGCTCTCGTTATTCCGAGCTGCAGGGCGTCACGCTCTCGATGGAGAAGCTGCTGGAGTACCCGATCATTCTGTTCTCCCGCAACAGCCGCGCACGAATGGCCGTAACCGACTTATTTCGCAGCTACGGCCATGTGCTGAAGCCCGAAATCGAGCTCGGCAGCGTCTCGCTCTTGATCGAATTCGCGCGCAAGGGGCTCGGCATTGCGTTCGTGACGCGGGAATTCGCGGCCAAGGAGCTCGAAGAGGGCTCGCTGTTCGAGATTCAGCTTGACGTCGCGCTGCCGCCTTCCCAAGTCGGCATCATGACGCTGCGCGGCATCCCGCTCTCGCAAGCCGCCAGCAAATTCATCGACCTGATCGAGGCATGATCACAATCGAACCTATTAATAATCGGCATGGCGAACGACCGATTTATACATCCCGCTCTGCGACACCTTCATATTGACTTTCACTTCACCAAGCTTGATGTCGATGTCCTGGCGCTCGCCATTGCGGGTTAGCAGGCTCCATGCGCGAAAATGATCATGATAGAGGCGATACTCCCCACGGTAGACGTCCACCCTTTTACGCTTGGCGTACTCGAAGGTCTCCTTGATCTGTGTCCTTATCTTCTCCTCCGCTAGCTTCTGAAGCTTCTCGAGCTCTATCGGCTCTTGGAGCTCAGAGATTAGACTTCTGACCCGAATCTCCAGGTCCAGTACGATCGCCCCATCCGCCGCGCGAGCCTTGCTGGTATGCTTCGACCGATCCACCGTCAGCTGGGCAAGCCTGCGCTTGCCCTCGTAGATCGGAAGCTGAATGGCCTCAGCATCGCTGTCTAGCCATTGCAGCCCCAACAGATGCGTGAGGTCAATCTGGGTCACGTCATTGCCTTCCTCGATCAAGAATAGACCGTTCATGAGCATCTTGGAATCCGGTTTTCCGTCCTTCTTCCACACTTTCCGATCGATGCCCAGCGCCGGCAGCAGCACGGTTCGGCCAGGTTCCCGCGTATCTGCAATGAACCGGTTCAGCTGAATCGGCTTCGGAAAAGATCGCTGCTCATAATTGCCCTCCGGCTCGTTCAGGATGGTGGAGAGCGGTGACAGGTGGAAGAACGGCACCGTGTTGAACAACGTCTCAATCGGCTCATTCGTCCCGTACACCCATTGCGTATAGCGCATGCCGCGATAGCGGACCAACGGCTCGATGATCTCGTCGACTCCCTGACGGAGCGCAGCCTCCGTGAATACGAATGAAGAGACATGCCCCCAGAAGACGAGCTGTTGAGCCGTATCGTAGAGGGACGCCATCGCTTGTTTCATGGAGCTGCCTTTGCCCTCGCCTACCCAGATCGATGCTTTGGTCCCGCCTCCGCCCTCTTGTTTGGCCACGTTGGCGAAGTCCAGCATCTGCGCATAGATCCGGTATTCGCCTTCCGTGTAATCGAAGCCGAGTGAGACGACATAGTTCACGTCCTGGATCGTCTTCGAATCCCAGCAGCCGGGCAGCATCAGCAGCATGGCCGACAACCCTATGACGGCAAAGCATCTTCTCATTGGCCCCGCCCCTTCTGGGTAGGATCGCGCGGTTTCAGGAAGGACGAACGTTTACGCTGCCTTCTCCACGGGAACACTTGTAAACCCCGCAATAGTGCCTGACCGCTGAATGGCGATATCGGGGACAGATACGGAACGCCGAACGAGGTTAACGTTGCGAGATAGAGCAAGAGCCCGAGCGCCGATAGGATGAGCCCATAGATACCGAACACAGCGGACATCGCCAGCACTGCAATGCGGATCACCGTAACGGAGCCGACCAGCGTCTGGTTCACGAGCGTAAAGGTAGCGACCGTCGATATGCCCACCACGACCAGCGTCGACGGCGACGTAATGCCTGCGCGAATCGCCGCATCCCCGATGATGAGTCCGCCCACGACCGCTACGGTCTGACCGACCGCCTTCGGCAGCCGGACGCCGGCCTCCCGGAACACCTCGAACAATGCCAGCATGAGGAAAAAGTCGATCGAGCCGCTCAGCGGCAGTCCGAGGCGCGAACTGGTGATGGTCGCGAGCAGCGGGAACGGGATCTGGTCCAATTGGAAGGCCGATACCGCAACATAGAGACCTGGCAGGTAGATGGCCAGCAGCAGACCGGCTAGTCGAAGCAGCCGCTCCAGCGCGACATAATAAAAAGGCAGATGCGCGTCCTCGGGCGATTTGAGCTGGAACAATAAATTCCCCGGGCCGATCAGCACCATGGGCGAGCCCTCCAGCAGGACGACGAAGCGGCCGTTCAGCAGACTGTCGACCGCATGGTCGGGCCTGCCTACGTAATCAATCAGCGGGAACAGCGCATGAGGGGAATCGGATAACGTCTCCTCCAGCTGGGAAATGCTCGTCACGCCGTCGACATCAAGCTTGTTCAGCCGCTTCCTTGCCTCCTCGATGAAAGCGGGATTCGTAATATCCTTCACATACAAGAGATGAACGGCCGAGCGGCTTCTGCGTCCCAGCACCAGCTTCTCGTTCACGAGCGACAGGTCTTTCAACCGCTTGCGAATGAGAGCCGCATTAATCGCCGCATCTTCCGTGAATGCGTCTCGAGGCCCCTTAATCGAAATCTCCGTGCTGGACTCCTCCGGCTTGCGCTGCGGGGTGTTCGCGATATTAACGGCATAGAGCAGTTGCACGCCCGGGAAGAGCAGCAGCAGATCACCCGAGAATACGCTTGACGCCAATTCCTCGATATCGGTGAGATCCGCGACCGCCCGCACCTCCAGCACGCTCTCCAGTTCCTGCGCGAGCCGCTTAGGATCGGTACCCGTCAGCTTATCCCTAATCGTGTCCAACTGCGGATAGATCGAGCCGTTGATCTGCTTGTGGTCTACCATTCCTGTGCAATAGACCATGACGACTTCCAAGCCGTCCTCTGCCCCTCCCAGCCTGCTCGCCTTCACGGCCACATCGTCCGCATCCGCGAAAACCTCGCGCAGCAGCGCTTCGTTCATGCTTCGTCCCTCCTGTCATTGCGATTGTAGCTTTCCGAATCTGGCCATGATCGCCAAGACCACCAGCAGCATAGCGCCAAACAGAATCGAGATGTAGGGAATCACGGTCTGCAGCAATCGATACAGCAAGATATCGTTGATCGGGACGGCGAGGAATACCAATCCGATCGCGATAAGCAACAACACGAGAACGAATCGCCGGGTGCGAACCGATCGACCGGAAGGAAGATCGAGAATGAGGAACATCAGGAACGATATCCGTATGAATGCGCCGGACAGCCATTGGAAGATGGAGAACGCATCGAGATGGGTAACGAATCGGCCCAGCGTGACCATTCGCCACTGCTCGAATGCCGGGTAGCGAAGGTCGGCAGCCTCGAAGGGGCCGAAGATCGCGATTGCGCCGGCCAGCGGTCCGACCGTCAGTCCGATCAGCAGGACAGTTACGAGCAGCAGTCCTCTAGCGCGCATCGGCGTCTTCAGATGATGCTGCAGGAAGAGCAGCAGCACAAGCTCCGTAATGCCGGACAATGCGATGAAAGCCGCATTGCCCAGCGGCTTGAATCCATGCGTGAATAGCGGGAAGAGGAGGGAGTAATCCTTATGTTGGAAGTTCGCGCTCATCACGAATAGTCCGAGGATGGCGACGATCGGCAGCAATAAGCCGGAGCAGATCGCGATCGCTCGAATGCCGGCTTGTGCGCTGCAAGCGCATAGCACAGTCAACACGAATGCAATCGCGATGACTGGCGTGTTGGGCAGGTAGGCGATATGCGCCCAATTGCTCGTATCCTTCAGCGTCACGATCAACGACAGAAAGGCATAGAGCGAGACCATGCCGCCGATCGCCCAAGCGGCAAACCTGCCGAATCGCGTGCGGATTGTGGCAACCAGGTTCACGTCCCGCGTCTTGCGGGCAACGTACGCGACGAGCGGCGCGAAGAGGCACGCTGGAATGACCGTCAGCATGGCGCCTGCCCAAGCATCCCGCTTGGCAAGGGAGAGCAGGACGGGAATCAGCTCGACATGGTTCATCAGGCCGATCGACAGCAGCGTGATCAGGTAAGCTTGGAGTGCGGTGATGCGGATCGAGTTGTCCATAGCGGCATCCCCTCGCCTGACAGTTGTGGATAAAATTACTATGTACTGCGCCGGTTCGAATTATGCGGACAGCGAAGAAGCGCACCTTGTAAGGTACGCTTCTTCTCTTCATGCATGATGACTATTAAGCCTGCTTGATTCCCGCGACAACCTGCTTCAGGCCTTCGGCGACCGGCGTTGCCGGACGACCTAGCAGACGCTCGAAATCGCCGCTGACGATCGCAAGCGCGCCTTCCCGAATGCCGGTCTGGATGCCTACGAGCAGCGGGAGGACGAACTCCGGTACGCCCGCGCCTCTCATAATGTCGGCGTAAGTCGCATCATCGACATGCTGGACGGCCACTTCCTTGCCGAGCACTGCCCCTAACGCGTCTGCGAATTCATCCTGCGTCAGCAGCTTGCCGGACAGCTCGTAGGTCGTGTTGTCGTGCCCATTACCAGCCAGTACGGCAGCCGCCGCCTCCGCATAATCTTGGCGAAGCGCCCAGCCTACCTTGCCTGAACCGGCAGACGTCACCCAAGGCGCGCCTGCGAGGACGCCTTGAATGCTGCCGGCCTCGTTCTCCAGATACCAGTTATTGCGGAGGAACGCGTACGGAATGCCGGTCTTCCGAATCGCTTCTTCCGTGTGCTTGTGCACGGGCGCCAGGATCAGCGTGCTGTCGGCTGCATTGGATGCGCTCGTGTAGGCGATGAACCCTACCTTCGCCCTGGCGGCCGCATCCACGGCATTCGTATGCTGGCGAATCCGCGTCTCGTTATCGCCGTCCGCCGATATGAGCAAGAGGCGATCGATCCCGGCGAAGGCGGTATCCAGCGTGGCCGGATGATCGAAGTCGCCATGCCTTACTTCAACGCCGCGTGCCGCCAGATGAGCGGCTCGCTCCGGATTGCGCACGCTTACCGCCAGTTGATCAGCCGGAACCGTGCGCAGCAGCGCCTCCACAACGCCTGCGCCCAGCTTCCCTGTTGCCCCTGTGACTAGTATTTTCATCAAATTCCCCTCCATGATTGCATATTGGTTCTTGTTGTAATAGTCTCAGTTACAACAAGCGTATGAAGAGAGGCTCGTCTCCTTCGCCTCGATTATCGAAATTTCGCCGTCAACTGGCTGATTGTGGTCTGGGCAAGCCGCTGCTCCATGGCCGACTGCGCTTCGCTCAACTCGGCTTGCAGCACATCCTCGATGTTCCGGCCCACCGGACATTGCGGGTTGGGCGCGTCATGGATGCGGAACAGCCGCTTCTCTTCGGCTGCGTTCACGGCTCGATACACATCGAGCAGCGTAATGTCAGCGGCACTCCGCTTCAGCGACGAGCCGCCTACGCCGGCACGAACGTCAATGAGCCCCGCCCTCTTCAGCATCCCCATCATTCGTCGTATAATAGCAGGGTTCGTATTCACGCTCCCCGCGATATAGTCCCCCGTGCATGCTTGTGCGCTTGTGGCTATGAGCGTTAGAATATGGACAGCTATGGACAAGCGCGCGCTAATCTGCGTCATCGTCATATCACCACCGTTGTAATCATTATAGTTACAATGGCGTCAACGTGTCAAATCACCCAACAGCGAAGCTAGAGAGGAATGAAGAACGTGGAAGCCCAAGTCATCACCAATGAACGAGACTATGCGAAGGCCATGCAGATCAGGCAAGCGGTATTCTGCGACGAGCAGGGCGTGGCCGTTGAAGTGGAGATCGATGAGCATGACGGCCTGCACGGCCCTTGCCAGCATGTCCTGGTCACGCACGATGGACAAGCCGCAGGTACCGGCAGGCTGCGAGTCGTCGACGGCGTCGGCAAGCTGGAGCGCATCTGCGTGCTGGCGCCCATGCGCAAATACGGCGTCGGCCGGGTCGTCATGGAAGCGCTGGAGCGGATCGCAGCCGAGCGAGGGCTGACGAAGCTGAAGCTGCACGGCCAGACGCAGGCCGAAGGATTCTACCGCAAGCTTGGGTACAAGACGTCGAGCGACGTCTTCATGGAAGAGGGCATCCCGCACGTCGTGATGACCAAGGAGCTGTAGCGCTTATTCGGTAACTGAGCCGCGCACCGCGACAGCTGCGGTCGAGGACGGGGACGGAACTTCGCGCGAATTAATGTTCACAGTGTCGTTAGCGGAATAACGAAACTTTTTCGCTAATAAGGTACCTCTGTGCGCTAATTCGCCCGATATCCGCTGAATAACATGTTTAATGCAGCATTTTCGCTAAATAGCGAACGGATATTCGTTATTTAGCGCATTCCTTACATTTTCGGGCCATGCCCTCCCTTGCAGCCATACATTAACGCACAGCCCTACGCTAATAGCGCAAATGCTTCGCAAATCCGCAACTCCGCCAACTAATCTTGCAGAAGTCGGCCGGTCAGCCGTGCCGGCGACACACTTTCACCTACAATAAAAACCCGATCCTATAGACCGGGTTCGTGTACCTTGCATCAATGCCAGCTTATTGCGTAGGTTTCGGCTGCAGCCTGCTTCTGCCTTGGTCGTTCGGGTTGTTGGATCGAGACGGGCTATGCTTCGGGTTGTTCTTATCGGGTCTGGTCTTCGTGCTCACGGAATCGTTCACCTCCTGGCCTTCCGATACCAAGTATTTGTCAAAAGCACAGTCCTTATTAGGATCTATTTTCACTCCACTCCCAACCGATCGCGCACAACGCCTACTTATATATCATACCGTTCTTCAAGGAGGCCGCCATGATCGACCAGAATCCGTTCAGCGATCGGATGCTCAGCGATTATTCACGAAAAATCTTCGGATTCGCACTGTCCAAGACCGCCCATGAACATAATGCCAAGGATCTAGCGCAAGAGATTCTCTTCGCGCTATATCGCTCGCTGCGTACAGGCAAGCAAGTCGACAACATGGATGCGTGGGTGCATACCATCTGCTGCTACACATGGAGCAATTACGTGGCTAAGGAGAAACGTCACTGGCATCACGCGGAACTCAACCTATCAGAGCAGCTGCGAGATGAATCGGCGGAATCTTTTATGGATGAACAGGACCCGATACATAACAAGCTGAGAGTGGAAATCGCATACTTATCGCGGCTCCACCGGGAGATGACCGTCCGCTACTACTATGATCGGCAGAGCGTAGGACAGATCGCCAAGCAGATGAAGCTCGCAACGGGCACCGTTAAGTGGCACCTCTTTGAAGTACGGAAGAAATTAAAGGAGGCGTTACGAGTGGAAAGCGCAATAGATCAGTTAAGCTTGAAGCCGATCAAGTTAATGGTCGGACATAGCGGAACTCCAGGACCGAATAATGAGCCCAATTGTTACTTTCAATCATTGTTGACGGGGAATATATGTGTCGCAGTCTACGAGAAGGCACTATCCATCGAGGACATCGCTCGCAGACTTGGTGTGGCGAGCGCTTACGTCGAAGACGAATTGCAGAAGCTGATGAAGTCCGACCTGATCGTCGAGATCGGCAAAGGAAAGTTCAGGACGAACTTCATGATCGAGACGATGCAATCAAGGATTGCAGAGAGCCGCTACTTTAAGCGAAAAGCTGAAGAACTCGCAGACGTCTTGCATGTATGCGTAGCTGGGGTTCTAAGCGAGATACGTGCGATCGGCTTTCATGGCGCACAGCTCAGCGACGATGCTCTGTTATGGTCTCTGCTCCCCTACGCGATCTGGAAGCAGTACCTGCAAGTGAAGGAGACTGCTTATTATGAGCTCACTTCGCCGGATGAGCGAAAGGACGGCGGCAAATATATCGTCGATGCAAGCATTGTCTACACCGAAGATGAATGTCGGACACACCTCCCCGATTACGAGATCGTCCGAAAATATGCCTCCAATGGGATTAAGTCGAGGTGGAATGACTTATACGGCGGGCTGCAAATGGAGCATTGGTGGGCGGGACTCGTATGGCGAGACTTCGACAGCCTCGATCTTATCGATCTAGGGCAGGCCGTCGAGTTGATTGATCAAGGCGGCGTTCACACCGACTCTGATAAAATACTCATTAGCCGCTTGGTGAAGAAAGGCTTCGTCTCCTATGAGCAGGGAAAACTCGAGTGCCTAGTCCCTTACTTTAAAGCCGAGCAGCTTAATAAGCTGCATGCTATACTCGACCAATCCTTCTACAGCGCCGGAATGAAGCCGCAGCTGGATCAGATCCATGAGGACATGAAGGCGATGAACATTCATGAAGCACCCTCTTTCATCCCGGAAAAAGACATCCTATACAGAGCGACGATTGACGGTTTGACGATCATTTTTGCGGTATTGGAAAATCTTACTCGAACAGGGAAATTAGCCTTGCCTGACGAGTCGGAGAAGCAATGTCTGACGACCCTTGTCTGGAGGAACACATGAACTTGACTGCAGTTCTGCTCAACGATAGACACGCGTGACATGTCCGCCGCAGCCGCACTCGTCGATATAGCGGACCTCCTTCACGGGAATGGCCTGCGCTGCGAGCTCCGACTTCAGCCGGCCGTTGAACGAATCCTCCGGATGTCCAAGCTCCTCTGGGGTTACCAGATTGACATAGCAGCCGGGCGAGGTGCTGTTCACGGCTTCAAGCGCGGCTTGCAGCAGCGCGTCGGGATGCTCGGCGTAATACGGATCCTCCAGATTAATCGACCAATCCTTCGTGCGAACGACGATCTCTTGATAAGCCATTGTCGATCTCCCTCCTTCTGAATGCAGTAGGATACTCTACAACAAGGATACCATACCGCCTATGCCGCTCGCGTGACCCCCGTCACGAACTGCTAACGAAAAAGATCGCATCCCGAAAGGTTGCCCCTTCGGAAATGCGATCTTTTTGCTGTAAAGCTGCCTATTCCATTCGACGCTTATTGGACGGATTTCTTCCAATCGGCTGCGAACTTCTCCATGCCTTGGTCCGTCAGCGGGTGCTTCGAGATCTGTTCGATAACGCTGAACGGAATCGTCGCGATATGCGCGCCTGCCATCGCTACGCGCGTAACGTGGTCCGGGTGGCGAACGGAAGCGGCAATGATCTGCGCATCCAGGTTATGCGTGCGGAACAGCTCGGCTACCTTCGCAACCAGCTGCACGCCGTCTTCCGAAATATCGTCCAGACGGCCCAGGAACGGCGATACGTAAGTCGCGCCTGCGCGAGCGGCCAAGAGCGCTTGGTTGACCGTGAAGATCAAGGTGACGTTCGTCTTGACGCCCTTCTGGGTCAGGTAGCGGCAAGCCTCCAGACCAGCAAGGGTCATCGGGAGCTTGATCGTAATATTTTTGTCGTAGTTGTTGATCTTGATCAGTTCGTTCGCTTGCGCGATCATCTCTTCGGCCGTCAGCGCATCCGGCGTCACTTCCGCGGATACCGATTCAACTTCCGGTACGGCCTTCAGGATTTCTTCGATGCGGTCCTCGAACTTGACGCCTTCCTTCGCAACCAGTGACGGATTCGTCGTTACGCCCGACAGAACGCCGATTTTGTATGCTTTCTGAATGTCTGCCAGATTCGCTGTGTCGATAAAAAATTTCATTGCAGATGTCCTCCGTTCGATAGTTTCGTAGGGTTAGGCTGAACCGGTGCCTCGTCGATCGAAGCACGATTCTCTTAACCTCTACTATAATACAGATCCATGCATGACAAGTAATGGTTATTCTTCAGATGAGCCATAGACACCGTCTATGGACGGATCGATTGATGGCGAATCAAGGCGCATCCTGCCGACCGCATGGCCCAACGTTGAGCCCTACGAACCAAGCCGCAACATGGACATAATGCCCTATTCTGCAGACCGTGCCGGTTATGGTAATCTCTATGGGACATTCTGGGCAATAAGAAGGAGGCGAACCGTATCGCTACGTATGAGCTGCCGAAGCATCCGACAAGTCCGGCTCAGCTGTTACTGAGGCTTGCTGCAGGCGGAATGTTGGCCGCTGCGCTATTATTCGGTCTATTCGGATTGTCGGCGAGCGCAGACGCGCAAGCTGCCGACCCGCCGATCGTGGTGCATTTTGACGGAGAACCGCTTGAACTGGCTATCGCGCCGAACTTGCAAGCGGGCACGACCTTGGTGCAGATGAGGCCGATCTTCGAGGCGCTCGGCATGGAGTTGACCTGGAACCCCGCCACTCGCACGATTACGGCCGTGAAGGAAGGGTACCGGCTGACGATGACATTGGATAGCAATCATGCCGACTTGAACGGGCGGCAAGTGCAACTGGCTCGCCCTGCGGAGTCGATCAACGGCCATACCGTCGTTCCGCTGCGCTTCGTTAGCGAGACGACAGGAGCATTCGTGCATTGGAACAGCGTAGGTCGCGAAATTCTCGTGATGACGGATGCCTACATCGCAACGACCGGCATGACGCGAGAGGAATTGCAGGTATTCGTGAACGAACTCCAGCAAGAGATCGATGAGGAGCATGCACGCGAGCTTGAAGAGAAAGCCCGGGAAGAAGAGGAAGCGGCCCAAGAAGAACCCGATTCCCCTCCGCTGGGCAAGGTCGACGCAAGCAAGCTGCAGGGAATGTTCTACGGCTTCGAGGACGATTTTGGCGGGTACGAATGCGGGGGAATGTGCTGGAAGTTCTACACGTTCCTGCCTGGCAACAAAATTGTCGTCGGCGAGCCCGCGGGAGGCGGACCGGAGACGATCGATTGCAAGGTTGACGCATGCAGGACGTACACCGTTCGCGATGGCAAGCTGATTGTCGAAGGCGGCGAGGAATCGCTGAGCATCGGCCAGACCGAGCAAGGCACGATTGTCATTAACGATGCTTATATGACTAAGGCAGCCCCTGTCGCCGATTCGTTCAAGCTGGAGGGCGAGTATGTCGCCATGGGGTATCAAGGGCTGGTCGGCATTACGCCGTTCGCTTCTTCATGGAAAAAATATCTCACCTTCAACGCAGACGGCACCTTCGAGAGCGACAGCAGCGCGATCGGCATCCTGGATACCAATGATGCGCGCACCGATGCGTCTTCTTCATCCGGCACGGTTACAGGCACTTACGCCATCAAGAAGAATACGATCACGCTGCGCTACGCAGACGGCACGGTAACCCATCATGTGTTCATCCCGGACGATAAGCAGGGTGCCACCTACCATGACCTGCAGATCGGGGATCTCTCTTACAGTCTAGTCGAGGAGTAACCGGTCATACGATGATATCGATCGCAATCTCGTTAGGTAACATACCTTCGAGATTGCGATCTTTTTGTGTTTATTGCAGCATGTGCGTGCTGAGTGTGAATGACAGGTGACACAGAAATGTACAATTTGTGATCGGTTCATGAGCCATTACATCTATCACTATTCATCGGGTGCCGGAACGCCTATCGTTGCAATTAGCAGACCGTAAACCTCTATATACAACCTAATGCAATGGGAGGATTCAAATGAACAATCCACAGTTAACAATCGGCCATATGGCACCTCGCTTTCCAATCCTGCAAGGCGGCATGGGTGTCGGCATCTCGCTAAGCGGCCTCGCTTCAGCCGTTGCGAACGCTGGCGGAATCGGGATCATATCGGGCACCGGGATACCCGTCGAGGAGATGATTGCGCATATAAGAATGGCAAGGGAGCGTATCCAAGGCACGGGCTACATCGGGGTCAACATCCTATTCGCCATGAATGACTTTGCGACGAAAATGAAAGCAGCCCTTGAAGAAAAGGTCGATTTCATCATTTCAGGCGCCGGCATTTCCAGAGATATGTACGCTTGGGGCAAAGAATCCGGCATCCCCGTCATCTCGATCGTGTCATCCGCGAAGCTTGCTCGCATATCGGAACGACTGGGCGCTTCGGCCGTTGTGGTAGAAGGGCATGAGGCCGGCGGGCATCTTGGCACAGATCGGCCTTTGTTCGATATCCTGCCTGAGGTAGTCGAGGCAGTGAACATTCCGGTTATTGCTGCCGGAGGCATCATGACTGGGGAAGATCTCGCAAGAGCCATCCATGCGGGGGCATCCGGCGTACAGATGGGAACAAGGTTCGTCGCCAGCGAGGAGTGCGATGCACCGTTATCGTTCAAAGAAAGGTACGTGAAAGCTCGGCAGGGAGATACCGTGCTGGTCAAATCATCCGTCGGACTCCAGGGACGTGCCATTAAGAACTCGTTCACGGACAGGATAGCCGGCGATAAAAAGGTGAAAATCAAAAAGTGCGTAGATTGCCTTAAAAATTGTTCTTACCGTTTTTGCACACTGGATTCATTGCTCACGTCCATGAACGGGGATTGCGAGGACGGGCTTGTATTCGCGGGATCGAGAGTACATGAAATCAATGAAATCCTTCCGGTCCAAAAAATTATCGACGATATGATGAGCGAGTATCGCGCCTGCATCACGCGCACGCCGATTGCGCTATAAGCGCAGCCATTCCCCAAACAAAAAAAGAACCGTTTCTTCGTAAATAAGCTTACGAGGAAACGGTTCTTTCTGTACAGGCATTACTTAATAACGACGTATTCCAAGTTCACCAGCTTGGCGTAAGTTACGATCTGGTCGGTCGTCAGGTTCAACGATACGACGGTATGGTGGCCGCCGCCGTTCTCGATCCAGGCTCTCACGCCGTCCTGGAAGTTCGGCTTCACCGTCCAGAGGACGCGAGCGACCGGAAGCTTCGGCGCCGGAGCCGTCGGCTCGAACGCGGTAACTTCGTTGATCAGCAATTTATAATGCGTACCGAAGTCCGCCATCGATACGACGACGCCGTCGCCGGCCTTGCCGTCGAATACGAGACGCGCCGGGTCTTCGCGGTCGCCGATGCCGAGCGGCGATACGACGATCTTCGGCTTGTTGCCTGCCAAGGACGGATCGACCTCGAGCATGTGGGACTGCAGGATCGCTTCCTGGCCGGCTGCCAGCTCATACGTGTAGTCCTCCATGAAGCCCGTGTTCTGGTTGCGGCTCATGACCTTCAGCAAGCGATCGAGCGCGGCCGTCTTCCAGTCGCCTTCGCCGGCGAAGCCGTAGCCTTGCGCCATCAAGCGCTGAACGGCAAGACCCGGAAGCTGCTTCATGCCATGCAGGTCTTCGAAGTTCGTCGTGAAGGCATTGTAGCCTCTCTCGTCCAAGAACCGCTTAAGAGCGATTTCGTAGCTGGCTTGGATGCGAACGCTCGCTTCCCATGCTTCCTTGCTGTTCGCGCCGTAATCGAAATCGTAGAGTTCTGCATATTGACCCATAAGCTCGTCGATCTCCTGCTCCGTCACGGCATTCACGTATTGCACGAGGTCGCCGATGCCGTAGTAGTCCACGGTCCATCCGAATTGAATCTGCGCCTCGACCTTGTCGCCTTCCGTAACGCCGACGTTGCGCATGTTGTCGCCGAAACGGGCAACTTTGACGTTGAAGCTCTCGTTGAACGCAACCGCAACGTCCATCCAATCCGCGATTTGCTGCTGCACTTCCTTACGCTCCCAGTAGCCGACGACGATTTTGTTCTGCTTGTTCAGGCGGGCATTGATGAAGCCGTACTCGCGGTCGCCATGAGCGGCCTGGTTCAGGTTCATGAAGTCCATGTCGATCGTCGCCCACGGAATGCTCTCGTTGTACTGCGTTGCCAAGTGAAGCAGCGGCTTCTGCAGAAGCTTCGTGCCGCGGATCCACATCTTGGCCGGCGAGAACGTGTGCATCCACGTGATGACGCCCGCTACTTCGTCGCGATAGTTGACCTCTTTCATAATGCTCGTGATCTTATCCGCACTGACTGCCAGGTCCTGCAAGACCAGCGGATAAGGGAGCACGCCGCTATTGTTGAGCGCATCCGTCATTTGCTGCGCGTGCGCTTTGACTTCGGCCAACGCTTCTTCTCCGTACAGATGCTGCGAGCCTACGACGAACCAGAACTGTTTCGCTGCTGTTAATGACAATGTGATCATCCTCTTTCCCTTGATTAGTGGTGGATAAGGCGATTATTTCTGCCCGTAGTAGGCATTTTTGCCGTGCTTCCGCAGGTAGTGCTTATCCAGTATGCCTTGCGGCAGCTCCGGTGCAAAATGGTTCAACTGGCGCGCGTACAGATTCATTTTGCACACTTCCTCCAGTACGACGCTGTTCACAACGGCCGACTTCACGTCCTTGCCCCACGTGAACGGCGCATGCCCTTGCAGCAGGACGGCCGGGATCGCCATGACGTCCAATCCGCGCTTCTCGAATGTCTCGATAATGACATGGCCGGTCTCCGCTTCGTATCCGCGGTCTACCTCGTCTTGATGCAAGAAACGCGCGCAAGGCACGGCACCATAGAAGGTGTCCGCATGCGTCGTTCCCATGACCGGTACATCGAGCCCTGCTTGCGCCCAGATGGTCGCCCATGTCGAGTGGGTATGCACGATGCCGCCGATCTGCGGATAATGCTTATACAATACGGCATGCGTCGCAGTATCGGAGGAAGGCCTCATCTCGCCCTCTACCACTTTGCCGTCGAAGTCCACGACGACCATGTCGCTCGGCTTCATCGTCTCGTAGCTGACACCGCTCGGCTTAATGACGAACAGTCCGCTCTCGCGATCGACCGCGCTGGCATTGCCCCAAGTGAATTTCACGAGGCCGTGCTTCGGCAGATCCAGATTCGCTTGATAGACTTCTTCTTTCAGTTGCTCTAACACGCTCTAGTCCCTCCCGTTCTCCAACAGATGGTCTACCGCCGCCTGCTCAATGGCTAGTCCTGCTTGGTAGCGAGCCATGAATGCTTGGAAGCCCTGCACATCCGCTGCATCCGGCGCGATCTCTTGCCCTTCGGCATCTTGGAACACTTGCTTCTCGAGGAAGTCCGCTAAGCTCTCGCCTTGGCCCTTATCGGTCAAGTACGCGGCCAGAAGCGCCATGCCCCATGCCCCGCCTTCGCCGGCCGTCGACATGACCGAGATCGGCACGTTCAGCGCGCCCGCGAGAATCTTCTGCCCGACGACAGGGGTCTTGAACAGTCCGCCATGCGCCAGGATGCTGTCGATGGCCACGCGCTCGTTCTCGGTGAGAATGTCCATGCCGAGCTTCAGCGCGCCGAAGGCGGTGAACAGATGCGTCCGCATGAAGTTGGCCAAATTGAAATTGCTTTCCGGCGACCGGACGAACAACGGTCGGCCTTGGTCGATACCCGTAATATTCTCGCCCGAGAGATAGCCGTAGCTTAGCAATCCGCCGCCATCCGGGTCGGCTTCAAGCGCCTTGCCCAGCAGCACGCTGAACAGCTTGCCGGAATCCGCGCCGAAGCCCATCGCCTCGGAGAATTCGCGGAACAGTCCCATCCAGGCATTGAGATCGCTGGAGCAGTTGTTGGCATGCACCATGCCGACCGGGCTGCCGTCCGGCGTCGTGACCATATCGATCTCCGGATAGACCTTGGAGAGCTCCTTCTCGAGCACGATCATCGCGAATACCGAGGTGCCCACGGAGATGTTGCCTGTGCGCTTCTTCACGCTGTTCGTCGCTACCATGCCCGTACCGGCATCACCTTCCGGCGGGCAGAGCGGAATACCGGCCTCCAGATCGCCGGCCGGGTCCAGAACGGCAGCGCCTGCCGCAGTCAATTGACCCGCTTCCTGGCCGGATAGCAGCACACGAGGAAGGACGTCCTGCAGCTTCCATGGGTAGCCCTTGTCCGCGACCAAGTCGTCGAATTGCTTGACCATCGCCGGATGGTAGTTATGGATCGATTCGTCGATCGGGAACATGCCGGAAGCATCGCCTATGCCGATGACTTTCTGCCCGGTCAGCAGCCAGTGGATGTAGCCCGACAGCGTCGTTACATAATCAATGCGAGGCACATGCTGCTCTTGATTCAGTATGGCTTGGTACAGGTGGGCAATACTCCAGCGCTCGGGAATGTTGAATTGGAACAAGTCCGTCAATGCCCGCGCTGCCGCGCCGGTCGTCGCATTGCGCCATGTCCGGAACGGCACGAGCAGCTCGCCCGCGCTGTCGAATGCCAAGTAGCCGTGCATCATGGCGGAGAAGCCGATCGCGCCGACGGTCTTAAGGGTAACGCCGTATTGCTGCGCGACATCTTGCTTCAGTTCGCGATATGCGGTCTGGAGGCCTGTCATAATATCCTCTTGGTTGTACGTCCAATAGCCGTCCTTGAGCAGATTCTCCCACTCGAAGCTTCCCGATGCGATCGTCTCGAAACGACGATCGATCAGCACCGCTTTGATTCGGGTCGATCCGAACTCGATGCCAAGCGAGGTTTCGCCCTTGGCTATCGCTTCTTTCAAGTCCATAGCGTTCATGGTCACATCTATCCCCTCTCTGGGTTTCGACCGCAAGAAGGCGGTTTCATTACCGACAGCATTAGTATATTTTCTGTACGTACATTTGTCAACCGAACACAATAGTTATACTAACATTAGCTGGGACGCCTCTCTGATCAATGTGGCAGCGGATTTACGTGTAGGTTGGATGTGCAACTTGTACGCTTTTCAGGCGCGAATTCTGTCATATTGTTTGCAACGTTTACGAATTATGCTAGAATGTGTACGTACAACTTCTCGAACAAGCAGGAAAGAAGTGAATGCCATGAAACCGAAGTACCAGCTCATTATTGAAGAAATCAAGAGCCATATCCTCTCCGGAACGTACAAGGCGGGCGAGCGGATTCCTTCGGAGTTCGCGCTGCAGGAGAGCTATAATGTCAGCCGGCAGACGGTCCGCAAGGCGCTGCTGGAATTATCGAACGAGGGGTTCTTGCGAAGCGAGCGGGGCTCCGGCACGTATGTCAGCAGCCAATATCGGTCCAGAACGGGCACGAAAGCCGCGAACCGCACGATCGGCGTTATCACGACCTATATTTCGGATTATATTTTCCCCTCCATCATCCGCGGCATTGAGCGCCGATTGAATGAAGACAACTACTCGCTGCTATTGGCCAGCACGAACAATGATATCGCGCAGGAGAAGAAGGCATTGGAGATGATGCTGTCTTACGGCGTGGACGGGTTGATCGTGGAACCTACCCGCAGCAATGTGTACAACCCGAACATCGCCTACTACTTGTCCTTCAAGGAACAAGAAGTTCCGCTTGCCATGATCAATGCCTACTACGAAGAATTGGAGGTTCCCTTCTTCTGCCTGGACGACGTGCAATCCAGCCTGCTCGCGACCCGGGAGCTGATCGCCAGCGGCCATACCCAGATCGGCATTATCGCCAAGATGGACGATTTGCAGGGGAAGCTTCGAATGAAGGGATTCATCAAGGCGCTCGGGGAAGCCAGATTGCGGTTCCAGCAGGAGCATGTGCTGGCATTCGATACGGAATCGAAGCCTTACTTGTCCGCGAACCTGGAGGCATACCTGACCGAGAACCGGGATGACTTGACCGCGCTTGTCTGTTACAACGACGAGGTGGGCCTGGAGGTCGTCAATGTCTGCAGGAAGCTGGGCATCGCCATTCCGGACGAGCTGTCCATTATCGGACAGGACAATTCCTACATCGCCAAGAACGCGAACATCCAGCTCACGACGCTGACGCATCCCCAAGAGCAGATGGGACGCGACGCGGCGGATTGGGTCATCAAGCATCTGCAAGGCAAGAAGGACCTGCCCTCCAGCACTTACTATCAGCCCGTGTTGATCGCGGGCGAGACCGTGAAGACGCTGGAAGTGGAATAGTGTTGTGGATGCTTATGGATCGACTGCTCGGATACAATAGCGAAGCATCTGCGCTGTTAACGTACACGCATGCGCTATTTATAGACCGTATGGCTCTTTCTAACCCATTAGTGTATCGACTGCGCTAAATAGCGCACAGCTGGTCGCTATTTAGCGCACTCAAGCTATTTTTGGCTTCGGCATGGGGCGAAGCTCTTGGATTAGCGCTTGGGGATGCGTTATTAGCGCAGATGCTTCGCAATTGCGTGCGTGTAGCCTGTCCATGCACATACCTTAACAGCGCCATTGCTTCGCTAATCACCCGTAGGCCCAGAGCTTGGCGATTGGCGCATGGCGACTCGGGTGGATTCATCCTAAAAAGAAAGGTACTACTTAAGTCAATGCGGCATCGATTGACCTAAGCAGTACCCAAAGCATTATTCCAACGGCAGCAGCACCGTCACCTTGAACAAGTCGCCGTCTACCTCGAGCTCTAGCGTGCCGCCGTGTAAATCGACGATCGACTTCGCGATCGCGAGCCCGAGACCCGACCCTTCGGTATGCCGGGAGCCGTCGCCTCGTTTGAACCGCTCGAACAACTCGTCTACGTTGTCGCCCAGCTCGAACTTCGCGATATTTTTGAACACGATCTCCGCGCGGCCCCCTGCATAGCCCATCGTAATGTACACGCGGGTATGCTCGAGCGAGTACCGCAGGATGTTGCTGATCAGATTGTCGAATACGCGCCATATTTTCTGCCCGTCGACCATTGCATGCACCGGCTCATCCGGCAGCTTGATGCGGAATTGCAGGTCCGACTGCTCCATGCTCGCTTCCGATTCGGCGATCGCCTGCTTCATCAACTGAACGAGATCGACGCGTGACCGCAGCAGCTCGACGCTGCCGCTCGCCATCTTCGTCGCCTCGAACAGATCGTCGATCAGCACCTTCAGGCGCTGGCTCTTCTGATCGATGATGCCGATGTACGACGATCGCTCTTCCTCCGTCAGCTCGGGCTTCTTCAGCAGCTCCACGTACGAGATGACGGCCGTGAGCGGCGTGCGAAGATCATGGCTGACGTTCGTGATCAGCTCCGTCTTCAGCCGCTCGCTCTTCGCCTCCTTCGCCTGCGAGACGACGACGCCCCGCTTCAGCTGGTTCAGATGGCTCGCGAGCCCAGACAGCACCGAGCGTCCTCGCACGGGCAGCTCCGCCGCCAGCCGTCCGGCTTCGTAGTCGCGAGCCGCCTCCAGAATGCGATTCAGATACCCCATCTGTCGGATCACATAGATGCCTAGCGGCAGGGCGACGAGAATGAAGGCCGGGAAATACAGCAGGATTGCGCCAGGTTCAATGGCCACGACCGCTGCGCCCAGGCCGAAGCCGAATGCAATGGCCGTATACGCCGTGACCTGCCAGCCTACCCGCGCGTTACGGAAGGCGTCGCCGATCGCCCGAAGCACGCGGCTGATCAGCGAGCGATGCAGCAGCTCGTGCCCCAGCAGCTCCCAGCCCTCTAACGTCCGGAACCAGATATTCAATTGTACGACGGATGCGACAAGCAGGCATGTCAGGATGAGGAAGCGGAATGCCAGATCCGACACGAAGCTGAACGGAAAGTCTCGGATCTGCTCGTAGTAGAGATGGACCGGATCTTGCAGCATATGAAGCGTAATAAAGCCCGAGATCAGGAATATTGCAGCGCGCAGATCGATCGGGATCCGGTTGTAAGCCGGTCTCAGCTGCTCCATGCTGAATAGGATCGTCCCCATGCGTCGTCTGCCGACGATGATGGATGCGATTAAGAGCGCGCTGCCTGCGAGAAGCGCAATGATGACGCCTAGTCGGCGCTGATCGAATTGCTGCTGGGCGGCAAGTGCTGCTGCCGTCTTCGGCACGGCGATCCAGCCCTCGAATTGCTTGGCAGGCCGGGCTGCGGCAATCCGGTCTACCGCTTCGTGATGCGGCAGCATGTAGCTCGGCATGCTCTCGACCGTCAACCTATCGCTGTGCTTGTCCGGATAGCGCTTGACGTACAGCATGCCTCTGAGCAGCTTCGCTTCGTTCGAACGGTCGCCCGCAAGCGTCGTATTCGTATAGACCTGCTCGCTCTCGGTGTCCTGAAGATAATAGGAGAACCGATTGCGGTACTCATAGTACGCGCCTCGGAACTGGTCGAGCTCCCGGAAGTACTCGGCCAGCTGCGCTACCTTTTCCTTGCGGATCTCAGCGGCGATATACGCTTCATTGTTGAAGTTCTCCTGGATGTCCGCAAGCTTCGCATCCCGCTCCGCCCGCAGGTCTTCGGTGATCGCTTCCTTGCCTGTCGTGACGGCCTCCAGAATCTTGTACTCGTATTGATTCCGAATGTCCGCAAGCTGCGATTCGAGATCGCCGTAACGATTGCGGTACTCCTCGATCTCTTGCTGGCTGACGCTGATCTGCTGCCGCGCTTCCTCTTCGCTCACGGCGCCGAGCTCGAACAGGTAGAGATGCTGGACGAGCCGCATGAGATCATGCTGCACTTCGTTCGTCTCGTAATAGCTGCGGCCGATATAGCTGCTGCCGGAGGACAAGCCCGACAGCACGCCGTTTAAGCCTAGCGTGAAGAGCAGCGCCAGCACCAGCAGGGACGACCTACTTCTCCATTTTGTATCCAATTCCCCATACCACCTTCAGATATCTCGGATTCTTCGGATCGATCTCGATCTTCTCCCGGATCTTGCGGATATGCACGGCAACCGTGTTCTCCGCATTATAGCTCGGCTCTTTCCATGCCCGTTCATAGATTTCATCAATCGAAAATACGCGCCCCGCGTTCGTCATCAACAGCTCGACGATCCGGTATTCGATCGGCGTCAGCTTGACCGGATCGCCGCTGAGCCGCACCTCCCGCGCATCCTGATCGAGCGTAAGTCCGTTCAATTGGATGACGCGCGTGCTGCCTCCGTACGTGCCAAGCGTGATGAAGCGCCGCAGTTGGGACTTCATCCTCGCGATCAGCTCCACCGGATTGAACGGCTTCGTCACGTAGTCGTCCGCCCCGATCGACAAACCGAGCACCTTGTCCGTATCCTCCGTCTTCGCGCTCAGCATGATGATCGGGATATTCTTGCTCTCTCGTATGCGGAACGTCGCGGCGATCCCGTCAAGCCGCGGCATCATAATGTCCATGACGATCAGATGCACCTCTTGCTTCTCCAGCAGCTCCAGCGCTTCTACGCCGTCGCCGGCTTCCAGCACGGTCATCCCCTCGTTGCGCAGATAGATGCCGATCGCCTCGCGTATGGCCCGGTCGTCGTCGACGACGAGCACGGTATATTCATTCATTGCTGCTAACCCTCTTCCGTCGGTATTCGGCCGGTACCTGTCTCTCATTATATACGTTAACTTTTGCGAAATAAGAGGGGGAATCCTTAAGACTTTCTTAAGAGGGGGTTTCGACTTACAGCACCACCCGCGCAACGAACGTCCGTTGTATGCAGGCAAATCAGACTGTCGAATCATTCATTTGCGGCAGCGTTAGCGCCCGCCGGTATCGGGAGCCGGCTATGCCCTCGAAGCTTCTGGGCAGGCTGCACGCATGCAATAGCGAAGCATCTGCGCTGTTAAGGTACACAGATGCGCTAATCCAGGGTGCTTGGCCTCAGGTAGACGGCGTATGTGCCTGAGTGCGCTAATTAACGCACAGTCATGCGCAAATTAGCGCATTCTGCACATTAATGGGTTAGAACGTGGGATAGGGCCCGATCATAGCGTCTGAATATGCCTTAACAACGCAATTGCTTCGCTAATCGCGTAATAGACCCAGAGCTTGGTGATTGGCGGCATTCGGCGATTCGCCCGAAAGTATCAGGCAGATCGCCCCAATACAGAGCCTTTATGGCCCTTCGGCGCAAATTCGAATTATTCGACAGTCTCCACATCCGAACTGCACGCAATGCAGCGCATCCGAATCGCATCGCCTATGCATGCAAACAGCCGACCGCAATCGCGGTCGGCTGTTTGCATGCATAGAAGTATCATACTGCCGGAATGGAATGATCCGTATGAGACATGAGACGCAACTTCGCGGAAACTTCACCGCTGCCGTTCGGCGGCCATCGCATCGGCCTTGGTAGCATGCACGGTGCCGAATGCATGCTCGGGCGGCGCATAGATCGCGTAGACCTTCATCGGCTTGTTTCCCGTATTGGTGATATTGTGCCATTTGCCAGCCGGAACCATAACGGCGTAATCCTCGAAGGCGTTCGCCGCATAATCCAAGCGATCCCGGCTATCGCCCATCTGCACGAGCCCTTGTCCTTCTTCGATCCGTATGAACTGGTCTGTCGTCGGATGAACTTCTAAGCCGATATCATCCCCGACGCCGATGCTCATGACCGTCACTTGCAGATGGCTGCCCGTCCAGAGGGCGGTGCGGTACGTATTGTTGCGCTCCGTCACGTCCTCGATATTCACGACCAGCGGCGTCCCCCCATAGTCCTTCATCGCAATATCACGGAATGTCCGGCCGCCGTAATGCCAATCCCCTGCGGCCCATCCGGCAGCCGGATACCTATATGCGGGAGCAGCGCAGAACGTCGGATAGGGATAGCCGTACCGGTAATACGCGTACGCAGGGGATACGCACGTTGTTGCGGGAACAGGATACATGGTTGTCAATTCCTCCCAATGGATGATGACACATCTTATGCCCATGCTCCGCGTTCCGTTCCGCACCTCGGTCTGTCACCGGCGTCCGCTGACGCGCTCTTCGCTACTCGGTCTCCCGATAAGCCAAATAATCGAAGTCCGCATGCTTCCGCACGCCGCTCAAATCTTGCACGCACACCCCGACGAACGCGCCGGTGAAGCCTTGGTCGAGCAGGACGCCGCCGCGCTTCGTCTCCACATGCTCGTCAGACATCCGTCCGGCATCGAGCACCGGCCCGATCGTCGTCCACGCAGCGCCGTCTGCGGAATAGTGGAACTGCGCGCGCTCATGCTCCAGCGAAAGCTTCAGATAGACCCGCTCCCAGCCGTCCACGCTCACTTCCCGCTCCAGCGGCTCGTCGTACTGGCCTTGGTCGCTCGTCATGATCGTCAGGCTCTTGCCCAACGTCTCATCACGGCTGATCCGCAGATAATACCAGTTCTTCGCGTTATAGTAGTATACCAGTCCGGCCATCTGCTGATGGGTGTCCGGCTCGAATTCCACGACCGTCTCCGCCTCGGCGACGAATGCTTGCTGCCGGCGCGCGACCAGACTTTGGCCATGCGCCGAAGTGAAGGAGTCCCTGCCGCGAAGGCGCAGATAGCCCGGTCGCTCGCGCAGCGACAGCCACGCCTCGTCCGCCGGTTCCCGCAGCGTGTTCAGATGGATGCCGAGCGCAGGCGCATCGAAGTGATCAACGCCGACGCCATGCGCATGCTCGTCGAACGGCTGCTCCGCGAGTCCCGCCGGCGCCTCAACGGCGAGCTGCGGCGAATTGCCCCCACCCGCCAGCCGCAGCCAGCCGTCTGCGGTCCACTCGACCTTCTGGATCGCGGTCTCCCGGCCCAGGTTGCACGTGCGCGACGACGCGAGCGGCCTGCCGCACAAGTGGACCATGTACCACTCGCCAGCCTGCGTCTCCACCAGATCGCCATGGCCTGCACGCTGCAGCGGCAGCTCGGGATTATCGCGAGACGTCAGCATCGGATTCGCCGGATCGACCTCGTACGGCCCGAAGAGCGACGTCGACCGCGCGATCGTGACGGCGTGGTTCCACCGAGTCCCGCCTTCGGCGGTCAGCAGGTAATAGTACTCCCCGCGCCGATACAGATGCGGTCCCTCGGTCAATCCCAGCGGCGTACCGCCGAAAATGTTCCGGATCGGTCCGACAAGCTTCCGCTCCTGTGCATCGTACTCTTGGATCAGGATGCCGCCGAATTTATTGCGGCCCTTCCGATGGTCCCACACCAGGTTGACCAGCCACTTGCGGCCGTCCTCGTCATGGAACAGCGACGGGTCGAAGCCGCTGCTGTTCAAGTAGATGGGCTCTGACCAAGGGCCCATGATGTCCGTTGCGGTCACGAGGTAATTATGCGTATCCTTGAACGGTCCGATATGGCTCTTCACGTCGGTGTAGATCAGATAGTACGTCCCGTCGCTGTAGGTTAGGCAAGGCGCCCAGATGCCGCCGGAATTCGGATTGCCGAGCATGTCGAGCTGGCTTCGCCGCGTCAGCGGATGCGTCAGCAGCCGCCAATTCCGCAGGTCGCGGGAATGATGGATCTGCACGCCCGGGAACCATTCGAACGTGGACGTGGCGATATAATAGTCGTCGCCGACGCGTATGATGGACGGGTCCGGATTGAAGCCGTTCAATATGGGGTTCATGATCATGTTCTCGCTCATGCTCCGCGTTCCTCCGATCCCATCGGACTGATCGCTGTCTCGCCGGCTTCCTTCGCGAGAGCCCGCATGCCCGCTTCAAGTGTCTGAATAATGCGGTCCGTGTCGTAGACGCAGCCTTTCCACGTGCCGCCGCTGGCGGCTTGCAGCGCCGCCCACAGCCGGGTATCGTCCGGCAGGTCGGGATCCTCCGCCAAGCCGGGATGCGGCGTGCGCGCAGCGAGCACGGCCGAGCCGGCTTCCGGCGTCTCCGGCGAATCGCCGCAGCCGACCATATGCATGCTGCCCTCCAGGTTCCGAGTGTCGATCCGAATATCGACCCAATCGCCGTCGCGCAGGAGGCCGACAGGACCGCCGGCCAGCGCCTCCGGTCCGACATGGCCGATGCAGGCGCCGGTCGACACGCCGGAGAAGCGCGCATCGGTGAGGAGCGATACCTGCTTGCCGTAGGACAGATGCTTCAGCGCGGAGGTCAGCTGGTACGTCTCCTCCATGCCGGTACCCGAAGGCCCTCGGCCGATCAGCGCCAGGATGTCGCCGGCCGCGATGCCGCCGGTCTTGATCGCGCGAATCGCTGCGCGCTCGGTCGTGAACACCTTCACCCGGCCGACATGCCGGAACACGCCGGCTTCGTCCAATACGGACGGATCGATGGCCGTCGACTTGATCACGGAGCCCTCCGGCGCGAGATTGCCGGTCGGGAACGTGACCGTCGGAGCCAGACCGGCCGCCTTCGCCCGTTCCGGGCTGTAGATGACCGTATCCGGATCGATGCCTTCCTGCTCGGCAAGGTAAGCCCGCATGCGCTGCCGCCGCTCGGACGTCTCCCACCAGTCCAGGTTCTCGCCCAGCGTGACGCCTGTCGCTGTTAAGACGGATTCGTCCAGGACGCCGAGCTTGCGGAGATGGAGCATGACCTCAGGCACGCCGCCGGCGAGGAACAAGCGCACGGTCGGATGCGGGATCGGGCCGTTCGGCAGCACGCTGACGAGCCGCGGCACGGCGCGGTTCACCGCCGCCCAATCGGCAACGTCCGGCACGGCAAGACCTGCCGCGGCCGCAATGGCCGGGATATGGAGGAGCAGGTTCGTCGAGCCGCCGAAGGCCGCATGGATCACCATCGCGTTCTTGATGGAGGCGTCGGTAAGCAGCTCTTTCATCGTAATTCCGCCCTCGGCGAGCGCCATCGCCGCGCGCGCGGATTGGCGCGCCATCTCGGTCCAGACCGGCTGGCCGGACGGCGCGAGCGCCGCATGCGGCACGGTCAGTCCCAATGCTTCCGCGACGACCTGCGCGGTCCCGGCCGTGCCGAGGAATTGGCAGCCGCCTCCCGGCGTTGCGCATGCGCGGCAGCCGAGATCGGCGGCTTCCTCCAGCGACAGCTCGCCGTTGGCGTAGCGGGCGCCGATCGTCTGGATCTTGCCCGCGTCCTCGCCCTGCGTAGGCGGCAGCGTCACCCCGCCCGGCACGATGACGCCGGGCAGGTTCTTCATGCCGGCCAGCGCCAGCATCATCGCCGGCAGGCCTTTGTCGCAAGTGGCCACGCCGACGACTGCCGCACGCGTCGGCAGCGAGCGGATAAGCCGCCGCATGACGATCGCAGCATCGTTGCGATAGGGGAGCGAATCGAACATGCCGGACGTACCCTGCGAGCGGCCGTCGCACGGATCGCTGACATAGCCTGCGAACGGAATATTGCCCGCTCCCGTAATCTCTTCGGCCGCCGCTTTCATCAAGAGGCCGATCTCCCAATGTCCGGTATGGTAGCCCAGCGCTGCAGGCGAACCGTCCTCATTGCGGATGCCGCCCTGCGTGCCGAGAATGAGCACCTCCCGGCCCTTCAGCCGCTCCGGCTTCAAGCCCATCCCGACATTCTGGCTCCACCCGAACAGGTCGCCGCTCGGCGCGTTGAGGAGCATATCCGGCGTCAGCGGCAGCGAGCCTGTCGGTCCCGTTGCGTGCGTCGCCACCTGGAAGTATGCTTCGTCGTCCTTCCCCATTACGTTCCTGATCCGTTCATTCATCCCGCGTTTCCCCTCCCGGTTACGGCTTCACGAACACGGTCTTCACCGATGTATAGAACTCGATCGCTGCCTGCCCTTGCTCCCGCGAGTGGGAGCTTGACCCCTTCATGCCGCCGAACGGTGCCTGAAGTTCTACGCCGGCCGTCTCCGCGTTGACGCGCACGAGTCCGGCATCCGTCTCCTGAATGAACGTCAGCGCGCTGCCGAGGTTGCGCGTGTAGAGCGAGGCGCTGAGGCCGTATTCCGTGTCGTTCGCGAGCGCGATCGCTTCCGCCATGTCGCGGGCCTCGATAAGCGCCAGCACTGGTCCGAAAATCTCTTCGCGCGCAATCGTCATCGCAGGGGTCACCTTGTCGAATACCGCAGGCGTGACATAGTAGCCCTGGGCCAGCGCAGGGTCCTCCGGCTGCGTCCCGCCGAACAGCAGCTCGGCGCCTTCTTCGATCCCTTTATTGATGTAGCCCATAACCGTCTCGTACTGCTTGCCGCTGGCACACGGCCCGAGCCATGTCTCGGCATCCATGCCGTCGCCGACGCGCAGCGCCTTGACCTTCGCGAGCAGCTTCTCCTTGAACGCTTCATAGACGCCGGTCTCCACGATGACGCGGCTGGTTGCCGTACATTTCTGCCCGGTCGAGCGCAGTCCTCCGCTGATCGTCGCATCGACCGCGAGATCGAGATCCGCATCCGCCGCTACGATGATCGGGTTCTTGCCGCCCATCTCCAGCTGATACTTCGCCCCGCGCGCCAGCGCGGCTTGACCGACCTGCTTGCCCACGCGGTTCGATCCCGTGAACGTGACGCCGTGGATGCCCGGATGCGCCGCGATGCCCGAACCGATCACCGCGCCGTCGCCAAGCACCATGTTCACGACGCCTGCCGGGAATCCGGCGTCATGCAGGCATTGCATGACGAGCGATGCCGTCAGCGCGGTCTCGACAGCCGGCTTCCAAACGACGGTGTTGCCGTAGATGAGCGCCGGCGCCATCTTCCAGATCGGAATGGCCACCGGGAAGTTCCACGGCGAGATCACGCCGACGACGCCAAGCGGCACGCGCGTCGTGAACATGAGCGCTTCCGCATCGGTCGAAGGAATGACGTCGCCGATCGACCGCATGCCTTCGCCTGCGTAATAGCGCAGAATCGCGGCGCCGCGGGCCGTCTCCCCCTTCGCTTCGCCCAGTGTCTTGCCCATCTCGCGCGTCATCGCGCGGCCCACTTCATCCATGCGGCTCTCCAGCAGGTCCGCTGCCTTGAACAGCATCGCGCCGCGCTGCGCGCCGGTCAGCTTGCGCCAAGCCACTCTGGCCGCTTCAGCCGCCTGCACCGCAGCTTCCAGATCGGCCCTATTCGACGCGGCCGCCTGCCCGACGACCTCTCCGCGCTTCGCCGGGTTGAGGCTCGGCATGCGTTCGCCCGATGCCGGTGCCTTCCACTCGCCGCCAATATAATTATCGATCAATACCTTCTCTTGATTCTCTTGAACTGCTGCCATGATCCATTCTCCTCCTTCAATAGGGTTGTTACGCTTGCTCCAGCTCATGTGCATAGGCTGCCGTATTCACCAAGGTACCGATGCTTGCAATCTCGATCTCGATCCGGTCGCCGGACGCCAGCGTGAATTGGTTCGGCGGCACGAGGCACGTGCCCGTCAGCAGCACCGTGCCGTCGAACAGCTCGTTGTCCCGCTTCAAGAAGCCTGCGAGCTCCTCCAGCCTACGCTTCAATTGCCCGGTGCTGCCGGATTCGTCGACCACCTTCACGCCGTCCCGATAGATGCGGCAGGAGATCTTCAGATCGTAAGGGTCCGCTACCGTCTCCGCCAGCCGAACGTAAGGCCCGATGGAGCAGGAGTTACGCCAGATTTTGGCCTGTGGCAGATAGAGCGGGTTCTCGCCCTCGATATCGCGGCAGCTCATGTCGTTGCCCGCCGTATAACCGATGATCGCGCCTGTACGATCCAGCACGAGACCGAGCTCTGCCTCCGGCACCTGCCACGTGGAATCGCTCCGAAGGCCGACCTTCTCGCCTGGTCCGACCGTCCGGGCCGAAGTCGATTTCATGAACAATTCCGGACGCTCCGCATCATAGACTTTGTCATAGAACGTGCTTGCATCCAGCTTGCCTGCCGTCGCCTCGTAATTCCGCGCCTCGCGGCTCTTCTGGTACGTCACGCCGGCCGCCCACACTTCAGGTGCATCCAAGGGCGTCAGCAGCGCCAGCGATTCGGGCGCCGCTTGGATCGGAGCCAGCTCCGCGAGGAGCGACTCCACGTAAGCCGCTGTCGAAGCGCCTGCCTTGCGGGCTTCCCCCACCAGCGTCATCAGATCCGGCGCGTTCAACCGATAAGCCTTGCCGTCCTCCAACAAGACGCCTAGATAAGTGCGTGAATCCTCCAGATAACGAAAAATACGCATAATCGTTTCCCCTCCCACATAGTTGTTCTACATTATAAAACAACGTTCTGCAATATTCCTATAAGAAGATGCGGCAGCTGCCGCTTCGTTCTTCAACCTCACTACGGGCGGTAGCCGATCCCCTGCGAGATCCGCGATGCCGTCTCGCGAAGGCGCACTGCCAATGCTTCCAGCTCGCGATCGTCGACCGTAGATACCATCGTCGAGATGCTGATCGCGGCCGATACGCGCCCGCCATGATCGAACACGGGAGCAGCAGCGCAGCGCACACCCGGCTCGTTCTCCTCGCGGTCATAAGCAACGCCCTCGCCGCGAACGGCCGTCAGCTCCCTGCGGAAGTCTGCCTCGCTCGCGATCGTTCGAGCCGTCTGCGTCGTATACACATAGCCCTGGAGCAATCGGTCGAGCTCCTGGTCCGGCAAGAAGGCCGCCAGCACCTTGCCTACGGCACTGCTATGAAGCGGAACGCGCCGTCCGATCCGGGAATAGCGGATCGCCGCCTTGCTGCCTTCGACCTTGTCGATGTAGACGCCTTCCGCGCCGTCTCGAACGACGAGATGGACGGTCTGTCCCGTCCCTCCTGACAGCTCCTGCAGCGGACGGCTCGCGATCTCGCGAATATCGAAGCCTGCGAGCAGCACCTGCCCCTTCTCTAAGAACCGCACGCCCAGCCGGTACAGCCCATGCTGGTCCTGTTCGATATAGCCGTGCAGCTGAAGCGTCTTGAGCAGCGAGTGCACCGTGCTCTTGTGCAGTTGGACCCGCGCGCTGATCTCCGTAATCTTCAGCTCCCGGGTCTGTTCATCGAACAAGTCGACGATTCGGAGCGCCCTGTCGAGCGATTGTATAATCGGCATACCGCGATAGACACCTACTCAGTTTTATAATATAGAACGACGTTCTGTAATTATCATTATATCATGAATAACCTCCAATTGGGTATACGTCCATACGCCTGCTCAGCCTGCTTCTCCTGCAGTACCGTGTCGAATGATGAAAAATCGCACAAAACGCACATGATTTTCAATGTACGCCTTCATGAAAGCGGTTTACACTTGGAGCAGTCCAATCGCTTGGAGGTATATTCAATGAAGCTTCGATTCGGAATACGGTCGATACGCCATAAGCTGATCGTATCGTTCATCGCCGTCATTGTGCTCACCGTCATGCTGGGCGGCGTGCAATCGTATGTATTTTACGGCTACTTACAAGAGTATAACGCGCTCGTCGACAGTACCGCACGCGCGAATAAACTCAGCGGACTGCTGAAGCCTTCGCTCGATCATGAAGTGCGCGATATCGTCTTCGGCATGCAGACCTTCGAGGAGGGCCGCCAATACGCATTGATCGAAGAGATGAACGCACGAATCGATGAATTGGAACGTCATGAGCACGCAGCCAGCGTGCGGCAGCGAATCGGCGAGATTCGCAATACGATGGATTCGCTCCTCCTTCAAGTCGATACGTTGAAGCGGCAGGTCGCAGAAGGCGATTCCGTCGATCAACAGACCGTCTCCTATGAGCTGGCGGTCGACATCACGTTCCTGATCGAGCAGAGCGTGCAAGACCTTGTGCGTGAGCAGCTTGTTGCCATGGAGCAGAAGGCGTCGCAGGTAACCGCTGCCTTCACGCGCACGATCTACGTCATGATCGGCGCTGCGACCTTCATCGTTACCCTCTCGCTGCTGATCGCCTGGTTGATCTCCCGTTCCATCGCGAATCCGCTGTCGCGCATCCAGCGCAGCCTGACCCGTCTATCCGAGGGGGATCTCGCGATCGACAGCTTAACGTCTCTATCGCGCGACGAGATCGGCAAGTTGGGCAACGCCTTCAACGCGATGCTCGGCAGTCTGCAGCATATCGTGTCCAGCGTACAAGAGACCAGCCGACAGGTCGCCGCTTCCTCGGAGCATATCCACTATGGCGTGCAGGAGAATAACCAAGCCGGCGAGGAGATCGCGCAAGCCGCGCAGCTCATTCATGAAGCCGTGCTTGAGCAAGATTCATTCGTGCAGGATACCGTCCGTCATTGCGCATTCTTAACCGCATCAATCGAGCAGATGCTGCAGAAGTCGGATCGAATTAGCCAGCGAGCGGAAGAGTCCGTTACGCTGGCGAATGCGGGATGCAGCGCGATGGGCGAATTCATGGCATCGTTCGAGCACCTGAAGCAAGCGATTGCCAAGATCGAGAAGGATACGGAGCAGTTGGAGGGACGGATCGAAGAGATGTCCGCCTTGCTTAGACAGATCCAGAGCGTCTCTTCCGAGACGAAAATTTTATCCCTGAACGCATCCATCGAATCCGCTCGAGCGAGCCAATCCGGCGCTAGCTTCTCCGTCATCGCGCAGCGGATCAAGCAGTTGGCAGGCATCACGGACGGACTAGCCTCCACGATCGACCTGCGGTTGGACGAAGTGCGGCGGAACATGATTGCCATTCGCACGCAGATGGCAGACAGCACGAACCAGCTCGTGCTCGGCGGCCACCGCGCGATCGCCGCTGACCGCATGTTCGAAGCGATCCGCGAAGCGAATGATCACGTGCAGTCCGAGGTACAGGCTTCCAATCAAGACCTGCAGGACGCGGCTCGGCGCATGGACCGCATGCAATCGCATATCGAGGAGGTGAAAGCGCAGGCGGGGCGCGTCAAGCAAGAAATTCAAGGCATCGCTGCAATGGGAGAAGAGCAGGTCGCGTCACTGCAGGAAGTGGCTGCAGCGTCGGACCTGCTCATGGATCGCATTACGGACATGGACCGTTCGGTCGCGAAGTTCCATCGATAAGCGCAATCGTACCTTTTCAAGGCCATACAAGACTGAGCCGATCAATCTCCGGTAAGCGCATCGCGCTCAATCGCGCCTGGCGGCTTAGCCAGCCATTCCCGCGCGATCAATTCCTTCGTCAGCGACTCCGTATAAGCGCCTGCTCGCGTAATGGCTGCCAGATAGCCTGCCGCGATGTCATTGCGCATGACCGATCCCAGCGAACGACCGAATTGGGTAATGACTGCTCCGAACATGCCGGCTATATGGCAAGCGGCGAGTCGATCGGAGAACACCGGCCGCGTCGCATCCGTCACCTCCGCAGCATAACCAGGCGGCAGCGGCAATTGTTCCTTATCCAGGTACTCGCCCAGTTTGCCCATCAGCTCGTGAGCGATCTCCCTGCCGTCCTTCATGAATCGCCTGATCTCATCCGACTCGGCCGTCTGGGCGAATCCCAGGCAGAGCGCTTCCGTGATCCCTAAGTATTCCAGGCTCTCATACAGATTCGCGAGTTCCATACTGTTCAATGACCGCTTATCGCCGAACCATCCGTTCAGGAAGCTGGGCTTGCGAATCCGCTCCGGGCTTTCAAGAGCCGGCAAAGACGGCGTCCGCCAGAAGAGCCCCTTCTCCAGCATGGCATCCATTATGCGCTGCAGCAGGACAGAAGACGTCTGCACGCACTCGTCCGTATGTCGGCGAATATCAGCCCTCACTGCGAGTGACAATGATCTGGCATGGAAAATAACCCCGAGCTGAGCGCCGATGCGCAGGTAATCGATGAGGAACCGGTCCGTAAATAAGCGAGGGGCATCCGCATAGGCATCCGCCGCAGTGAAGCCGGACGGCGCGGGATATTCCGCCGCCTGCAGGATCGCTCGCCTGCTGTCGATCAAGTTCTCCGCGGTCTGCTGTGCCAGCGAATATAAAGCACGGAGTTCTTCGTCACGCACCTGCTTGGCGAACGTCGGAAGAATCCGGGCAGACAAGTCGTTGATCGACAAGCCTGCCCACAAGTATCCCAATTCAGTGACGGTCATCTGCGGAGATTGCTGATATGCATTGCCTGTCATGTCGTCGCTCCTTGTTTCCACTTGATATAAGGCCGGAGCAGATAGCTCGCCAGCTTCATCGGGTTCAACGCATTCGCCAACAACAGCTTATTGCCCAATCGGCCGCTTAACAGATGGACGATGCGGTCCAGTCCCTCATCCGAGACGCTCTCCATCGCCCTGCGCAGGACGAGCGAATGTTCATAGCTCTTGCGCAGCGGCTCCGACAACTGCTCGTAGCTGCCCAGGCCGCATAAATCGTAGGCCGCGTATACGCCGGTCAGCAAGGCGTTATATTGGCCGAACCCGAGGAAGGGCATCATCGAGCCGAAGTTGTTCCCGACGTAGAACGTATTGCCCACCCGGGCTGATTGACAGATCCCCATCGGATACCCCCTGATCTGGAACCGGTCCGTAACCGGGAGCTCTTGTCCGAGGTACCCTTGCACCTTCTTATATATCGCATCCCAGATGCGCCTTAGCTCTTCTTCGCAGCTAATTGCCATTCCCGGCTGATCCGGAAGCGCGACGACGACATTCGCCTCGGTCTCCGAAAAGGGGATCAGGTAGCCGTAGCCGTGCGGCGCAATCGCGTAATCGAGCCACGTCTGCGCTTCGTACCGGTCGAATCGCCCCTCCACCGTCGCGCCGCTTATCGACACCGTTAGATCCTCCCTGAAGTTCCGGTTCCGCTTCGCATAGTCGCTATCGCCTGTCGCCAGGACGACATGCGTATATTGCTTGACCAGATCTTCGTACGTCATGTCCGAATCGTAGGAGATCTTCGAATGGACCTGACGCTCCAACTGCGCTTCGAACGACTCCTCATGTCTTCCTCTTATGTTGTGGAAGCCGAGCGCCCCTTCGATGACCGCTGTTTCGCGCTGCGAATGGATCGTCAGCTTCTGAACCGGCGCGGTCGGCTGGAGGAAGAGGCCATACTGATCCGACAAGGAAGCAATGCAGTCATGAACAGGATGGACAAACATCGATAGCAGCACTTCCCCGTTGACGAATCGATCGCCGACCTTGCTGCGCTTCTCGAATATCGTCGGTTCGATGCCGTGCTTCTCCAGCGTGAGGGCACAGGCCAGCCCCGAGAGCCCTGCACCCATAATCGCAATCTTCATCGCCTGTTCTTCTCCTTCGTATACGCCTCATCTGAATGATATTACCTTAATATGCCATATAGAGGATATTTTATGCAAAAGAAAGAGGCGCTGCTTACGCGCCTCTTATCTCATCCTCGTTCCACTATGCTTGGCTATCCCACTCCGTCATCCGCTGCCGGTCTACCATCCGTACCCCGTATACGTTGCCTGCGACTGTCCCTGACTCCGACTTGAACGTGACTTCCACGCTCTCTAGACCGTTCAGCAGCGCTTCCGGAAGATCATAACGGACGTTGAATACCTCTTCCGGCTTGCCGGCCTCCAGCTTCTGGCGGGCAAGCTCGGTGCCGTCGATCAGAATCGCGAAGTCGCGCTTGTGGAGAACGCCGTCGATCCATTGCGCGCCGTCCGTACCGAAGTAGGTGACCTCCAGCGTCATCGGGCGATCAGCCCTGACGGCCATCCGATACCGGAAATATCCGCCTTCTCCGACTGCGTTCCTGTAGCCCCGCTGCGCATGAACGGAATACCCCGACTTCGATTCCTGGGATTGAATCGCATGCTCGACTTCCGATTGCTGCTCATGCGGGCTGACGACATCTACCGTGATGGCCTGCAGCCGATCCCGCTCTGCCTTCTCGTGATCCGAGTAGGACGCGAATTGCTCCGGATTCATCAGCTTCCAATAGAGCGTATACCGCTGATGATGCAGGGCATAGAACGGAATCAGCTTCACGCGGACATTGCCCGGCTGTCCGACCGCATCGGTAACGAAGGTCAGCGCTTCGCCTTCCACGGGCCGAATCCAAGCTTGGAGATCCGGCTCATCGGTTACCAGAACCGGCACGTCGATCAACGGATGGTGGTGAAGACTCATATGGTTGCCGACAATATCGTGTTCTGGAAAATGCTCTCTGCCGAGCGCGCCTGCGAGAACGACAGGTCCGTACAGGAATCCGACTTTATTCGCATCATCCTTGGACCGGTACATATGCAGCGCCATCGGCAGCGTTACGTCTACGCGATCGCCCGCTTGCCAGTTCCGTTCGATCTCGAGGTACCCGTTCTCGGAGGATCCGTACGTATCATTGCCTACGACAGCCTTCACTTCGCCGGCAGCCCAATAGGGAATCCGAACGCGCAGCTTGAAGCTCTCCCCCCGCGCCTCTTCCACTACGATTGTCGTCCGGTCCGTGCGCGGGAAGTCCGTCTCCTGCCGAATCGCGACCTGCCGGTCGGCGAAGACGGCTCGCGAACCGATGAACAAGTTGACATAGATCCCGTCCTGAGCCGCATGGTAGATGTCCTTGTTGTACCGCGCCGGATTCTCCATTCCCGTGCCGGTACAGCACCAGAACGAATGATCATGTGTTCCGTACACTTTGAAGTGGCCGGGTTCGGTCGAGACGAAATACATTTTCGCTCCGGTGTCCGGATCCTGCGAAGCGAGAATGTGATTGTACAAGGCGCGTTCGTAGTAGTCCATGTACGCCGCGTTCGGCGACCAGCGGAACAGATGGCCCGTCAGCTTCAGCATGTTGTACGTGTTGCAGGTCTCTGCCGTCTCGACGCCCAGCTTCTCGCTGCCCCGCGCCCTGAAGTGCTCGAAAATGCTGTTGCCGCCGATGATGTAGGAGCGATTCTGCGTGACTTCCTGCCAGAAAAATTCCGCCATTCGCCGATATTTGGCCACGCCCGTGATCTCGTACAGCTTGGCCGCGCCGATCACCTTCGGGATCTGGGTGTTGGCGTGCTTGCCCTCCAGCTCATCGATGCCTTCTGCCAGCGGGGCCAAAATGGCCTGATGACAGAAGCGTACGGCCAAGTCCAGGTAGGCGCGATCGCCCGTGATGAGATACAGATCGGCCATCGCCTCGTTCATCCCGCCGTGCTCGCAGATGAGCATTCGCTGGAACTCGCCCTCCGTCATCCGGTCGGTCCCGTACTTCGCCCAATTCGCAAGCTTGACGACGACTTCAAGCGCCTGCTCGATTCCCGCCAGCTGGTAGGCATCGATTAAGCCGGCATAGATCTTGTGGATGCTGTACCAAGGCACCCAAGAGCCGCCTAGCCCGAAGTTATGGACCTCGAACTCGCCTCCCGCGAACGCTCGATCGAAGCAATCGCGCTTGAATCCGCTGACATAACCGTCTGGATCATGCGACTGCACGTATGCCAGCTCTTCGACGGCATAGATCAGCTTCGCCTTCAGCGCTTCATTGCCGGTCGCGGCGATCATCGCCGCTGCGGCCGACAGCCAATGCCCGATCGAATGGCCCGCGATCTGCGTCGCTTCCCAGCCGCCGTAGCGCGGCTGCTTCGCCGTTAAGGACGCCGCTTCATAACATGGCGCGGTCAATCGATCGACATCCAGCTGCAGCAGATAAGCTAACCCCGTCTCTTGCGACTCGCCAAAAATCCCGTCCGTCAGCGTAACCTGTTGCATCTTACCCCAGCTCCTTATGTACACGAATTGATTATTCGACTCTATCAGTTTATCCTTGCTATATAAGTTAAACTACGAATAAACCCAACCGATTCTTATAGAATATCACACTGGATATGTGAGGGGACCGCGCTATGGACATAGTCGTGCACGAGCTGCCGCCGATGCCCTATTACATCACGATCGGACAGACCCGCTACAAGCCCGGCGAGCAGCATCCGAACCGCCGCAATACCGGCGTATTCGACTGGCTGTTCGTCGTGCAGGGGTCGCTTGCGATCGGAGAGGAAGACAAGCAGTGGGAGGTCGGCCAGGGGCAATCGCTGCTGCTCCTGCCCGACCGTTACCACTACGCGACGGCGCCATGCCGGGAAGATACCGTCTTCTATTGGATCCATTATGTGTTCGAAGGCAAGTACCACGCCGCAAGCGACTCCGATCATGCGCAGCCGATCCGGCATGCCTGGGCGAATCCATACCTGCTAAAGCTCCCGCAATATGCGACGCCCAGGCAGTTCCCGCGCATCGAGCGGCTGCTGGATGAGATGCATGAGCTGTCCGAGACGAATGGAGCGGACACGTACTGGAGGGAGCAGCAGCAGTTCATGGACTTATGCCGCATTCTGGAGAAGGATGAGCAAGGCGCCATGCCCCCGACGTCCATGATGAAGCTTGCGGAACGAACGGAAGCCTACCTGCGCCAGCACTATCAGGAGGAATTGACGAACGAAGCGCTGGCAGAGGCTCTTCATTTTCACCCGAACTATATTGTCCGCTGCATGAAGGAAATCTATCGCTGCACGCCGATGGATTACTTGCTCAAGATCCGGATGGAACAAGCCAAGCTGCTCTTGCTCAAGACGGAGTGGCCGGTCGCGGCGGTGGCCGAACAGGTCGGCTTCCAGTACGCACCGTACTTCTCGTCCTGCTTCAGGCGCTATGCGGGGATGCCGCCGATGGCGTTCCGGAAGCAGCATGCGGAATGAACTGCGACATCACTTAAGGGGGAATGCGCATGACCGATTACCGTGAAATGAACCGTTTAAATTGGAACGATCGTACGGCTATTCATGCGAAGTCCGCATTTTACAATCTCGATGACTTTGTGGCAGGCAGCAGCTCTCTACCGGAATTGGACAGGTTGGAGATCGGCGATGTATCCGGCCGTACGATGCTCCACCTGCAATGCCATTTCGGCAAAGATTCGTTGTCTTGGGCTCGACTAGGCGCTAGTGTAACGGGGGTCGATTTTTCCGAGGAAGCGATCGCGCTGGCCAGAAGGCTGAACGAACAGCTAGGGCTTGACGCCCAATTCCTATGTTCCGACATCTATGACGCCGGAGAGGCACTAAACGGAGAACAGTTCGATATCGTCTATACGTCCTATGGCGTGCTATGCTGGCTTCCCGATCTTACCCGGTGGGCGGAATTGATCGGCGCTTCGCTCAAGCAGGGCGGAACGTTCTATATGGCCGAGTTCCACCCTGTAACGTTCATGTATGAAGCTGTGGACGGGCAATTAGTCATCCGTTATCCTTACTTCGATCGCGAGGCGCGAAGCTATGAATCCCGCACAACCTACACCGGCGATGAGGACCAGTTGGCGCATCCCGTCAGCTATCAATGGCAGCATACGCTCGGCGATATTATCACTGCCTTAATTGGAGCAGGGCTGACAATCGAATTTGTGCATGAATTCCCGCATACCGTATACAACATGTTTCCTGGACTGATGATTCAGGACGAACAAGGCAAATGGCGCATCCGAGAGCATGACCATTTGCCGCTGTTATTCTCGATTCGAGCTGGTAAGTGAGGGCGAGCCGTTCTTTTCTAGTGCGGATAGAGCGCTTCGAACTCAACGCCGCAAGGTCCGCCGTCCGGATTCAATGCCAGATTCACTTCCGTACCGTCCGAGCGATACAAGGGCTTGTAATATTGGCCGATGTGCGTGGCGGATTCGTTCGCGTAATGGCAGATGAACGCTCTGCGGAACCGATCCTTCGTCTTGTTCCGATAAGACCCGTGAATGAGGTTGCCGTTGAAGAAGAGCACGTCGCCCGGTTCCATGACGACGGGCACCGCTTGGCGATCTTTCGGCGGCTTGACGTAATGGGTCGTGAACGATTCCTTCGCATCGGCATATTCCGGGCACACGATATCATATTCCTGCGTCTTCGGCACCACCAACAGTCCGCCGTTCTCTTCGTCGGCTTCGTCGACGGCCGTCCACGCGGCAATGCAGTTCCCGGGCTCCACCTTCAGGTAGAAGTTGTCCTGATGCAGCGCTTGACCCTTGGCGCCGGGAGGCTTGTAGTAATACATGCTCTGTGCCGCGAGCGGCGGCTCCTCGAACAGATCCTCCAACACGGCCAATACCGGCTGATGAAGCATGTACTGCTTCGCCTTGTCATTGAATCGGTGCGGATGCATCACGCGCGGATATCGCTTCAGCGGGTCGCCAGCGCCGGCTGTCAGATCCGGTTCGTAGTAACCCGGTACCCCCGTGCGGCCGATTTCCTCGAAGGTATCTCTAATCTCCCGAAGCTGATGCGCATCGAATAACCCTTGTACGATTAGGTATCCTTCCCTCTCGAATTGCCGTTTCTGCTCCTCGGTCAAATATCGTACTGAACCGGACATGCGTTTCTCCCCCTCCGAATGCGGCAGAATGGATTGCCGTTCTTGAATCAAGTATAGATTCTTCCTGCACGGCGAGGGAGTAGCAATCCTGCTTAATCATCACACAATCCTGCTAACTGCTGGATATTCTGCCTGCTGTGGTGCTATGCTTAACGAATAACTGTCATAAGGAGTCTATATCCATGCCACAATATGACGAGCCTTCCCACTATGACGGCAGATCGGTCGGCATCATAATCTCGGGGCATTTTCAAGTCGACGACACATATAGCACGTCCCGGCCGCACGGGATGGATGATTGGCTGATTACCTATACAATCAGCGGAAGCGGCTATTTCACTACCCCTGACGGGACAAAGATGTGTTCGAGCGGCGACGTTGCCTTGCTCAGTCCCGGTACACCGCATACGTATGGTACGACCCATGGAGAGACTTGGAATTTCGTATGGGCGCACTTCGCCCCCGGCTCGATCGGCGACATGCTTCTGCCGGCCGAACCGTTATCGATTCAACCGTTAGAACCCGGTTCCATGCAGACGAGAGTGTACGAGGCGTTCCGAAGGATCCTCTCCGATTCGAGAGAGCGCAGCGAGTTCTGGCATGACCTCTGCCTGAACGCGCTTCGCGAAGTACTCATGCTGCTGGCAGCCAGGCGGCATCGGAAGCTCGATCCGCGAGTCGCGGAGGCATTGCATCTGCTATCGGTGAATATGCGGAGTCCGGTGCACGTCGAGTCGCTGGCCAAGTCGATCGGGCTGTCCCCTTCCCGCCTGTCCCATCTGTTCAAGGAGCAGACGGGTTGCTCCATCATCGATACGTTGAATCGAATGCGAATCCGCCAGGCCGCCCTGCTGCTGGAACATACGCATCGCAGCGCTTCCGAGGTCGCCTATGACGTCGGGTTCCATAACTATAACCACTTCATCAATCAATTCCGCAAGTGGGCCGGCACGAGTCCCAGCGCATTCACGAGGCATGTGCGTCAATAAATTCGACATGAATCGCGTTTCACACTCCCGCCTATCGGGTAAGGACCGTTGGACACTGAGGAATCCTAGGTGTAAATTAATGAATAGCGCGATTAGAGAAGGAGCGAGAAGCATGCTGATCCAAGAAATCATGAAGCACAACCAAGCATTCGTTGAACAGAAGGAATACGAGAAGTATCAAACCTCCAAGCTTCCCGACAAGAAGCTCGTGGTCGTCTCTTGCATGGATACAAGACTCACGGAGCTGCTCCCGAAGGCGATGAACCTCAAGAACGGCGATGCCAAAATCTTGAAAACAGCAGGCGCGGTCGTGTCCCATCCGTTCGGCAGCATCATGCGAAGCATCGTCGTGGCGATCTATGAATTGAATGCGCATGAGGTGTGCGTCGTCGGCCATCATGACTGCGGCATGTCCAGCCTGAATTATGAAGCAACGACGAAGAAGATGATCGAGCGGGGAATACCCGAGCAGACGCTGCAGACGCTGGATTATGCCGGGATGAAGCTTAGCAATTGGCTGCGCGGATTCGACTCCGTTACGGAGAACGTGCGTCAGAGCGTCGAGGTCATTCGCAAGAACCCGCTCATTCCGAGCAGCGTACCCGTCCACGGACTCGTTATCGATCCCGCGACAGGCGCATTGGAGATTGTCGTCAACGGCTACGACAGCCAAGAACAGCAAGGCTGACAACTGGCGGAGCGGTCGACAAACCTGCTGCTCTATGATATGGTTACCCTATACAGGCATTTCGCTCCTCGAGCGAGATGCCTGTATAATTATCCGGGCAATTACCATTAATTACAGCAAGGGCGGTGATGTCATGGTGCTCTTCTGTCCCCCGCGAGGGGGTGCAATCCATGGCCGGTATTCTGGCGATCGATGAAGAGAGGACATCTATATAAGGGAGAGTTGTACACAATGAGAACGATTCTGCAAGCGCACGAACGCCCGCACACGAACCGAACGGGATTGAAACGCCTTCGCCGGGAAGGCCGTCTGCCGGGCGTAATATTCGGAAGCGAACAAGACAATGCCATGATCCATCTGTCAGCCAAGGCATTCAAGCAATTCCTGAGGACTGGCGGTTCAGCCATGGTTGAGCTTCAATTGGAAGGCCGGGAGAACGTTCCTGTCCTGCTGGAGGGACTGCAGCGGGACCCGATGACGAAGGAGCCCATCCATGTCGACTTCCTGCAGGTCAGCGAGGATACAATCGTCCGCACCGGCGTGTCTGTCGAGTACGTCGGGACGGCACGGGGCACCCGGATCGGCGGCGTCGTCCAGATCCAGAGCGCGTCGATCGAGGTCAGATCGCTACCGGGCCGGGTTCCGCCGTCCCTCACCGTCGATATCAGCCATCTCGATCTCGGCGACACGCTGCTGGCCGGCGATCTTAAGCTTCCCGCAGGCGTTGAATTGGACTCCGCTTCCAATGAGCTGCTTGTCTCCATCACGAAGTAGCTGCGGAATCACGATAGATCGCACTTATTAGATACGGTTTACACAAGGAACAACCTCGTCCGATGCGCCGGATGAGGTTGTTCCTTTGTGTAGGTGCCGCTTCATTTGATCGTGACTCGGGCTGTCGCCTTGCTGCCGGCCGTATCGAGCTTCCATCCCGGCTCGCCGAAGTACGGCGTGCCGTCCGGCTTCCATAGCAGACGCTGCACGCGTGCATGGCGGTTCGGGTCGTACAGCGGCTCGCCCTCAATGTTCTTATACGGGCGAGCATGATAGACCAGCAGGTCGGCAGAACCGTCTTCATTGGACGTGAAGCTGTTATGCCCCGGACCATACTGCGAAGAGGCTTCGCTGCTCTTGAATACCGGCTCCTTCGCCTTGGTCCACGAAGCCGGATCGAGCAGGTCGCTCGACTCGTCCGCCATCAGCAGCCCCATGCAATAGCGGTCGTCCGTTCCGCTGGCCGAGTACGCAATGAAGACGCGCCCGTTGCGAATGAGGAAGGCCGCTCCTTCGTTGACGCGGTGCAACTGAATCTCCCAATCGTACTCCGGCGCCGAGATCTTGACCGGCTCGGTCGCGATCGACCATGGCGTATCCATTCGCGCGATATAGAGGCAGGACTCCTCGAAGATCTGAGCCCAGACCAAGTAGCGCTGTCCCCGATGCTCGAACGTTGTCGCGTCCAGCGAGAAGCTCTCGACCGGCATCCGAATTCTCCCCTTCTCGGTCCATTGTCCCGAGATCGGGTCTTCGTCTGCGCATTCCAGCACGTACGGACGGATCGCCCACTTGTCCTCTGCCGTGCCCGCCGCAAAATGGATATACCATTTGCCTTCGATATAGTGAAGCTCCGGCGCCCAGATGTGATTGCCCATCTCGCCTGCTGCATGCTTCGTCCAGATGACCGTCTCATCCGCCTCCGACAGCCCTGCGATCGTACGGGACCGCCGCAGCACGAGCCTGTCGTACTCGGGCACGGAACCGGTAAAATAGTAATACCCGTCCGTATGCTTCAGCACATACGGATCAGCGCGGTTCGGCACGAGCGGATCCGGATAGTCGTCCCCGCGCAAGGTCCCTTCCACGACGAACGTGCCTGGCCGCTCGAGCAGCGACGGCTCAACCGCCTCCCACTCCACCGGAAATGCCGTCGTCATGCCGCCCTCTACGGTCACCTCGACGTGCTTCGGCAGCTCCAGCGGCTCGCCAGCCGCCAAGCTGACCTCCCATTCGCGAACGTTCCCTATTCTCATCGCAGCATCAAGCCTCCAATGTCATGTTCTATTAGCCTATCATAGCCTCTTGCGGCATGTTCTTCTACCGTAATGTTAGACGCAGAATGGTATTATGTTGCTGTCAGAGTCAATCCGAATACTCGAGGATCTAGCACAAGGCTGTTCCTAAGGTACGCAAGTCGGCAATGCCGCAGTAATCAATTGCTGCATGGCGGCCTTCTGACTCCTCGCAGCATGATTCATTAACGCTCCGGCTAATCGCAATAACGGTCATTAGCGCGAGACGCCCGCCAGAAGAATCCCCCCACACCGTTATTCGATCCGGATCAAACCTATACTTCTCCGTGTGCTTAAGCATATAACGGATCGCGCGCTTCACAGCCTCAACGGCCGTCGGAGCATGAGCCGTTCCAATGTCTACATGGGCGATCACATAGCCCTTCCTCGCGATCTGCGAGACTCCGCGGTCGGCATCCTTCCACTCACTACGATTCCTGGCGGAGCCTTGTACATAGACGATTAAGGGGAACCGATACCTTCTTGCGAACGGCGGCATTGTAATATGAAGCTCATGTCGGATTTCCCCTTCAGTTATGTCTTTGACATTAGAGTGATAGGTACACATACACGCGCTGCAGCTCCTTCGTCCATGGATGCAAAGACCCAGTACCGATGAACGGTACCGGGCCAATGCTTGCCTCATCAATATCTCGACAGGTAGTTAAAGATGATCTGTGCGGCTTCACCGCGGTTGGCTGACTTCATCGGATGAAGCTTGTTATCCGTGCCTCGTACGACGTCGGCTTGAACAAGAACACGCACTTGCTCCCGCGCATAGTCGGATACCGAATCGCTGTCTTCATAACGATCCATGTCCGAATCCGTCGTTACTTCCGGGAGCCTCCCCGTGAATGCCAGAACGTTATACAGCATAACCATCATGTCTTGGCGGCTGACTGGCATCTCAGGATGGTAACGATTGTCTCCAGCTCCCGTTATCAGACCGTATTTCTTGGCTGTTCCTACATACGGCGAATAGTAACGATCTCCTGCATCGTCGAAATTGTCCAGCGCTCCGAGCGATGGCTCGGGCTCAATCTGAAAGGCTCTCATCAGCATGACTAGAAACTCCGCACGCGTTACCTCTTGGCGGTGCTCGAACCGTCCATCTCCGTTGCCGAGGACGATCTCTCTCGCCGCTAGGAACGTTACGGCGCGATGGTACCAATGCTGCTCCTGGACATCCTGGAAGGATACGAAGTTGGATGCGACCATGTACTTGGAAAAATGGTTCGTGGTAAAGGTCACGGTTCCCGAACCCTCGTCATAGCTTCCCATAACAGACTGAAGCTCGCCTGAGTCACGCAGGTAATACACGACTATTGCATCTCGATGATGATCAGGTTCGATCTTGTAAGGCAAGTTCACCTTGATCTTACCTTTGCCAAAATTCGAGATCGTCCTGTTGCCTGCGTATATGTTAAACTCGTATACCGGCCGGTCTTTGACGACTTGCCTAAGGGCTTCCGGCAATTCCTGACTGGCGAGAGCTCTCGCTTCGAACAGAATCGATTCGCTAGGGGATTGCTTGATGATTTCCGCTAAGGCGATACTATCGATGGCCATGCTGGAGTTCGACGACTTGATCGTGATGCCGACTCCTTCCTTTGCGATCAGATTGGCACCGTCTCGCGCAAGCGTGAACCTTGTGCCGCTCTGCTCATTCGTATCACCCAAGTCGAATACGACCATCGACTCCTTGTTCTCCTCCATGTGTTGTAGTAGTTCTGTGAAGTCTGATCCCGTCACGTCGGCATGCACATACCCATTGACGACATCGGCGGCCGTCTTGACTTTCACTCTGATTTCGCCTGGCAATTGGTCTTGGATGTCAATAGTCAATGGATTGAGGGCCGAAGTTGCCGTTGTCGTCGACGTCGATGTCGACGGGTTCGCCGGCGGTTTGTCCGGCTCCGAGCCCTTTAACACGGTCAGTGACGCCGCATCTGTCATTGCTTGATGCATCATGCCATCCTTCGTACTCGTCATGATGCACCGGTATAGATTGCCGTCCATTGTCGGTTTGACAGGCTTAATGGTGAGCGTCGCGGCATTCGCTTCCGGCACGTTCACCCAGCTAACGCCGTCCCATACTTGCCATTGATAGGATACTGTCGTAGCCTCCGTCGTATGGACCTTCACTTCGAACACCGCAGTCTTCCCCGTCTTGACGGTCTGGTCCTGAATGCCCTCATAATAGCCGCCGATGATGAGCCCGTCCCGAACGTATTCCGAGATCTGAGGATCAACGCTCGTCAACTGCCCCTTTAGGCTCTCGAATCTGGCCTCGTCATATTCATCCATTAAGATGACGTAACCTAGCCGCGATAGGTCCATATAGGTCGAACTCTTGGGATCTGCCCAATGCACGATCGTCTCCCTGCCGCTGCCCGTCTTATCGTCAGCCAATTGGACATCCACATTGATGACCTTCCCGTCATAAGGCTTGCCGAAGTTGAATGCGAGCTTCGCTTCGACGATATAGCCCGATCCGTCCTCCTTCGGCTTAGCAAGATACGAGACATTCTGCAAGTAGCTCTGCGAGCTTCCCCCGCCGTACTCGACTGGGGCATTAGCGGCATTGAACCGATACTGATAATCCGCTTGCGTATAATCTCTGTGCCGAATGCCGGTCTCGTTCAAGAAGAGCTCCAGATTATCCTTGTCCCATGATCCCGGATGGGGCGTGGAATCCGTGACGTCCGCGTAGGCATAGAGATAGCCGTCATCCCATGCCAGCCATGTTCTGGCCGTACCTTCTCCGTCAATGGTCTGTTCCTCTGCATCCACCAGCATATTGACGTTCAGCGGATCTGCCGTATATACGGCTGCATCAAAATCCCCGTCGATTGTCGGAGTGCCGTTAGGCGCATATACAGGCCCTCTAGGCGAGTACGTGTCCGGCGGATTGAAAAATTGCGGAATCGCCGGTGAAATGATTTTCGGGTTACCCCCTGGGGTTCCTTTGACGACAACCGTCGCAATGCTCCCCGCCGGTAGATAGACGGTATTGCCTTCCGCCAGCGCGCCGATATTTTTCACTCGCTCATGCGGGTTGTCTGCCTCTTCCGAATACGAAGTGCGATAGACTTCGGAGCTCGCGATCTGATAGCCGTGCAGATCCAACTGGGCCGTTCGATTCTCCCCGCTTCCGTTAATCAGGACGGTTACGATTTCCTGCTCGTCAGGTGACTTATAAGCAGAGATTCGCAGGTCCAGCGCATCCGCATTCATATACGAATCGATTCGTTTGTACCCATGCTTGATGAACTTCGAGTAATGGTTCATCGCGTAGTAACGATCCGTCACGAGATAGCCGTGGTAGTTCTCCCATTCGTGTTCGGTCCGATAAGGACTCTCGATCGAGATCACGCCGCTAGGGTGGTCCCATACCAGGTTCCATACCAGATAGGTATCGCCCTCTTCCTCTACAAGAAAGTTATGAATGACTTTGGCGGTTTCGATCGGATCGCTCGTGAAGAATTCCGTCTGCATCTTCGGCATGTCGGGGAACTTTTTATTGAATGCCCGTAAGTTGCCCACGAAGGTGTCGGCATCGTCCGCGGTCCCGCCGCTGTAGAGATGATGCGAGATGGCATCCAGCATGCCAAGGTCGATCACATCGGTATATTTGGTCGTGGCGCCGATTTCCGCCGAGAACGATTCCGGTCCGGTAATCTTGTAATCATGGCCGGGATATGCGGCTTGCAGCGCTTCGTACACGGCCGTCAGCGCCTTGTCGTAGCCGGCCATGGAAGCCGTCTCCGTCGGCGCAAATTCCATGCCTTCATAGCTAACTTCAATGTCCAGCTCATTCTGCAGCGTAATATAGTCCGGCTCCATGCCGGCGTCGCGGTAAGCCTTGACGGCGTCCACCCAATACTGGGCATACTCTTCGTACATGTATTCGCCGTCGTCGCCCCTCTTCAGCGTTGCCTTCCCTGTACCCGAGGTCTGGTCATTGCTCTTCAGATAGGCGGGCGGTGACCATGCGGCTATGATAAGCTGCAGTTCATCGGGATCGTCCAGATGCGCTCGTCCTTGCTCTACCAATTGATAAATTTCCAGCTCATCAAGCGGACGGTCGATTCCCCAGCGGCCGCCTTGTCCATCGTCATAGCCGTACAGATTGAACAATCGGATGATATTAATCCCTGTCTGCTCGAACATGTAGTCATATAATTCGTCCCTGTATGGATGTTTCACTGCCATATCCGAATACCAGTGGAACGACGTGCCGAAGCCGTTGATCGTCTGATGTTCGTTATGCGTATTGACACCAACGATCGTAGGCGCCGGCAATTCGTCCGGAATCGGCAGCGGCGTCGGCACTTTAGGCTGCGGTACAGGCCTTGCCGCGACTTCCGTTACCTCCAGCAGGTCAACATAGAAATCGAAATTTGTCGGCTCGACGGCATTCCAGGACTGAATGTTCATGACGTTGCCTGATGCCTTGGCTACGTAATAGGGGATCGCAAGCTTCGTCCAAGCACCGCTGGCCGCATTGGCAGATGCGAGGAACATGCCGTCTTGATTGAACTCCATCGACTGCGTCTGCCCGGAATTCTGATACACATAGGCTGAGATGCTGTAGCTCTTGCCTGGAACAAGGCTGGCATTCAAGTTGATTTCGGGACCGTCATGCCGGCCGGCGCGATTCGTGACCTTCATGCTGTGCGCGTTCTGGTAGAATTGCTCCGTTGACTGCTCGAAGACTGCCCCATTCGCGGCTCGATTATTGAAGTACGACAGGTCTGCCACGACTTCATAATCCAGTACCAAACCGTTCGCAGGATTGGCGCCGTCATCTCCAATCTCAACTAACCGAAAATCATCGATATAGAAGGATTGATCGGCCGCGATCTGCGCCTTAATCGTGACGCCGATTCCCCAAGTATCGTCGAATACGATATTCTCGGTCGATAACGTGCCTTCGAGCTTCACCCAGCCATCTTGCGAAGAATTGATCGTACGCCAGCCTGCGATGGCTTCCTGCTTCCAGCCTTCGGTTTTATGATCGATCAGCCGTTCGAATGACAACTGCCCGCCATCCGCTTGGTAGACCGAGACCGATACGCGATATTTTTTATCCGGCTGGACATACTTGTCTTTCAGCTTCAGCTGGACGCCTGCGTACATCCCGACATCGCTGACCTTCAAGCTCTGCTGTCCGCTGAACGCCTGCTCGGTAGAATACGCTAATGTGCTGTTGCCGCCGAAGGCTTCGAATTCGTTATACAGCTCGAAGCCCGTCTGATAGACGACGCCGGATACTTCCTCCAACCGAACATCGTCAATATAGAAGGACTGATCAGACGCGATCTGCGCTTTTACCGTAACGCCGACGTCCCATGTATCCTCGAACACGATGTTCTCCGTCGACAGCGTGCCTTCGAATCGGACCCAGCCGTCTTGCGAGGAGTTCACGGCGCGCCACCCGGCGATCGCGTCTTGCTGCCAGCCGTTCGTCTTATGATCAATAAGCCGCTCGAGCGAGATTAGTCCGCCGTTCGCCTGATAGACTGACATGGACACCGTGTATAATTTACCTGGCTCGACATACTTGCCCTTCAGTCCCAGCTTAACGCCGGCGTACTGACCCACATTGCTGACCTTCAAGCTCTGCTGCCCGCTATGGGCTTGTTCCGTGGAATACGACAACGTGCTGGCACCGCCGAAGGCTTCGAATCCTCCGTTCGGCTCGAAGTCCGCGCGATAGACAGGACTGCTGTCTGACATCGCGTCGGCATACACTTGGTGAGCTGTCACAGCGGGAAATAGACTGAACAGCAGCGCGAGAATCATGATCGACGCCAGCGGCTTACGAATGGCTTGCCTCATCTCTAATCATCCCTCCTGATATGGATACTACGTTATTCCTTCATGCTCCCGAGCTGCATCCCATGGACAAAATGCCGCTGCAGGAACGGGTAAATGAGCAGAATCGGCACAGCGGCGACAATCGTAATGGCAGCCCGGATCGAGAGCGGCGTCACGACAATTCGTTCGGCCGCGGCACCGGAGGCATTGTATACCGAGGCAGCGCTGGCATTGCTCTGCATCGTCGATGACAATAATCGCATCAATTCGAACTGCATCGTGCTGAGGTCTGGATTCGAAGAGTTGAACAAGAACGTATCGAACCACGAATTCCACTGTCCCACGGCAACGAACAATGCCACTGTGGCCAGCACGGGTCGGCACAGCGGGAGAATAATGCGCATGAACGTGGCGAACTCGCTCGCGCCGTCGATCTTGGCCGATTCAATCAACCCTTCCGGCAGTGTCTGAATGTACGTGCGAATGACCAGCATATTGAAGGCGCTGACCAGCCCTGGAATGATGTACACGAGGAAGGTGTTAAGCAGGTTCAGGTCTTTAATGAGAAAATAATACGGAATGAGCCCTGCGTTGAAATAGAGCGTCAAGACGACGATTAACGTGATCGGCCGGCGCAAGGAATACTCTTTGCGGCTTAACGTATAAGCCAGCATGGAGGCTAAGAACAAGCCCGTGAACGTCGCGATGACCGTCCTGGCGACGGAAATCCAGAAGGCTTGCAGCAGCGCCCCGGATGCGAAGATCGATTGGTAGTTCTGCAGCGTCCACTCACGCGGCCACAGGTAGATGCCGCCGCGCATCGTGTCGTTGCCCGTATTGAACGACACGGCGAGCGTGTTCCACATCGGATAGAGCGTGACGATCGCGATCCCGATCAGAATGACAGCATTAATCGTATGGAATACGGCCGGCTCAAGTTTGAACGTTTTGGAATTCATCATTTTCCCTCCCTATACCAGTCGCTCTTGGCCGAATCGTTTCGCAATGTTGTTCGCGATCAGGATAAGCGTGACGCTGACTATGGTCTTGAATATGCCTGCTGCTGTCGCAAGCGAATAATTGCCTTGTTGAATGCCGTATTTCAGCACGAAGATGTCGATCGTCTGCGACCAATCTTGGACGACACCGTTGCCAAGCAGGAACTGCACTTCGAAGCCCGCTTCCAAGATCCAGCCGATATTCAAGATCATGAGAATCGTAATGATCGGCCGTATGCCCGGCAGCGTAATATGCCACATCTTGCGGTAGCGGCTCGCTCCGTCCATGTCCGCCGCTTCATACAGGGCGGGATTGATCGAGCTCATCGCGGCCAGATAGATGATCGTGTTCCAGCCCATCTCCTTCCAGACGCCCGATGCGCCGACGATCCCCCAGAAGTACTCGGGTATGCTGAGCCACATGATCGGCTCGTCGATGAAGCCGAGCTTCATGAACAAGATGTTCACGATCCCGCCGTCCGCCGACAGCGAAGTCGCGACGATCCCGGTCACGATGATCCAGGATAGGAAATGCGGCATGTATGAGATCGTCTGGATCGATCGCTTGAACAGCTTGACCTTCACTTCGTTCAAGAGCAGCGCGAACGTGATGGAAGTTACGAAGCCGAGGATCAGATTGATCATGCTCATGCCGAGCGTGTTGCGAAGGGCGAGCAGGAATGCCTCATCCCTGAACAGGAACGTGAAATGCTTGAAGCCTACCCAGCTCTGTTCGGCGAAAGTCAGATACGGCTTAAAGTCCTGGAAGGCGATCGACCAGCCCCAGATCGGATAATAAGAGAATAAAAGAATATAGCCCACGATCGGAATCGACATGAGCATAAGCTGCCACTGACTGCCAAGCCTCCGGAGTCGAGACGTTCCGGTCGGCTGCGTCCATTTCGGAATTTCCAGTGCTTTTTCGGTCTGCGCCATGCTGTCATCCCTCCTAACCAATATCCAAATGGATGGTGAACCTCTATCTATCTACAAAGAAAGGCATGAGGCGAACCTCATGCCTTCCCCGGTTCCTGCTTCCTATGCTCGTTATTCGCTGGCCCAATTCTCCATCCGCCAAGCGATCTGTTCATTGATGCGTTCTTCATAAGCCTTGACATTGATGCCGTCGAACGATTTCGTGTAATCTTCCCACACGGCATCGAATTCGCTCGGTTTGCTCATGATCGACCTTGGCAGATACTTCATGGACAATTCATCCATCTTGGCTGCAGCTACCGCTGCATCCGAGCCTTGAACCAGATCGATCTGCCATGCCGGGTAATAGACCGGGTTCTGCGGCGGCGGCGAATAGAACTCCGTCCATGTCTTGAAGCCGTATGCTTGCAGCAGTTCCTTGTCTTCCGGCTTCAGGCCGTCGAAGAATTCGCCCGGCTGCAAGCCAGGACTGGATGCATTGCCGTCGCTGTACGTGCCTTCGATCTTCGGCGCGCTGCCGAAAAATTCATCCGCCTTGTTCGCCGTTGCCCAGTTCGGATCTGCTTGGGCCGTGCGCTGCTCCGGCGTGCGATACATCATGCCGGCATCGTCCACCATATAGTCGACGCCTTCTTCGCCCCAATTGAGCAGCTTCTGCCATTCTTCGTCCATCAACGCATCCAGGAACTTGATGATGCGTACCGGATCCTTGGCATCCTTGCTAATGCCGAAGCCGTTGTTCAGGTTAATGACGGCGCGATCTCGATAGTAATCCGTAATGGACTCGTCATAGACGAGCGGCAATCCGACATAGGTGTCCCAGATTTTCCCCTCGGCCACAAGGTTATTGTTCGCGCCGTTGAAGTTCCACAGCTGGTCGAACAACCCAAGCACGCGGCCGGATGACAGCTTGGCCATGTACTGGTCATAGTTCTGCGTGAACGCTTCCTTATCCATCAGTCCTTCGTCGTACAGGCCGTTCAAGGCTTGGTAGTACCGCTTGGCGTAGTCCTTGTTCGCGTAAATTTCCGCCACGCCGTCCTTCACGACGACGCCGCCGTCATTCGGATGACCGATGAGATGCTGCGGCGGATTGAACAATGGCCACTTCTTCGACTCGGTCATGAGCGATGTGAAGCCGATCGTCGACTTGCCGTCTTCGGTTTGCGGATGCGCTTCCGCGTATTTGCGAATCAAGTCGAAGTACGCATCCAGCGTCTTCACTTGCGGGTACCCGAATTCCTTCAGCACTTTCTTCTGGATGAAGAATGACGGTCCCCAATGCGTGGGATCTTTCACTTCGCCGTGATAGGCCCCATAGTTCGGCAGCCAGTAGATATGGCCGTCGCTGGAATCCTTCATGCGATTCCAATACGGCGCATAGTGCTCCTTGAGACGCGGCGCATGCTCTTCAATCAGATCCTCCAGCGGGATGACGGCCTTCGCGTCGACCAGCTTGGTGTTCGCCGTGATCAAGTCGGCGTATTCGCCGCCGGCGATCAGGATGCCGAGCTTCTGTTCCGCATCGCCTACCAGCGTCTCGATATCCAGCGTTACGCCGAGTTCATCTTTGATCTTCTTGTAGATCTTGTTGTCAGGCGTTGCGGCCGCGACTGGCGCGTTCACATACACCGAGATCGTGAACGGATCTACCTTTGCATCTTCCCCAGCGTTAGTACCGCCGTTACTCGTCGTACTCGATGGCGCCTTTGCATTTCCGGCATTATTCGCCGTGCCATTGTTGTTCGTGCCACTGCTGCACGCTGCCGTCACGACGCTTGCCAACAGCAGCACGGCAAGCAGCAGCATCCACGCTTTCCTACGATTTATTGCCCCCATCCTTTCAGCCTCCTTGAAGTGATTTGCAAGATTTGCTCCTTCATTCTCCCAGAATGTAGACGTTTTCATAACGGCCATTCTTAACCTCTACCCCCGACAAATTTAAAAGGATGTTCCGCGGCACCTTGCCTTGTATTCGTTCGGCTTCATGCCGAACCGCTTATGGAATTGCTGCGTGAATCGCTTGTACTCGGCGTATCCGACGGATTCGGCAATCGCACCGCTCGTAAGCGCAGTCGTGTCAAGCAGCCTTGCTGCTTCCGCGATTCTCAGATCATGGATGTAGTCCAGCAAGCCTGTCCCGAATTTCACTGCGAACGCTCTGCCGAGGTAGACCGGGTTATAATGGAATTGCCCCGCAATCGCCTGGATCGTCAGCGGCTGCCGATAGTTCTCGCGAACGTATTGCTCGACTCGTTCAATCGATACGCCGTCTGCGTGGTG